>JAFVYX010000165.1 GCA_017500625.1 Clostridia bacterium
CGCGCTTCTCCACCACTGCCACGGCTCGCTTTCGGGCATTGGGGGCGTTGAGCGCCCCGGGATCGTCCACCGCATCGACAAGGAGACGAGTGGGCTGCTTGTGGCGGCCAAGAACGATGCCGCGCACCGCGCTTTGGCGGCGGCCCTTGAGGTACACGACGTGCGCCGCGAGTATCGCGCGCTGGTGACGGGCGGCTTCTCGACCGACGAGGATACGGTGGATCTTCCGATCGGCCGACACCCCGTGGACCGCAAGCGTATGGCGGTGCTTCGCGAGGGCCAGGGCAGATCGCGTGAGGCGATCACGCATTATCGCGTGCTTGAGCGCTTTGGCGGGATCACGTACCTTGCTCTGGAGCTCGAGACGGGGCGCACGCACCAGATCCGCGTGCATATGTCTCACCTATCGCACCCCCTGCTCGGTGACACCGTGTACGGCGGCGGTCGCACGCCCTTTGAGCGCCGCCATGCCGCGCTTCTTGAGGGACAGTGTCTGCACGCCGCGGCGCTCACCCTGCCCCACCCGCGCACGGGAGAGATCCTCCGCTTTGAGAGCCCTCTCCCCGAGGAATTTACAAGACTCCTCACCATTCTGCGCGATGGGCAGGCATAATTTTCTGGTTTTTGTAAACAACACTTTACTTATATCGGAGTTTTTCTATGACCGTACTCAGCGCTTCGGGACTGACGCTTTCCTTTGGCGACGAGGTCATCTTCTCTGACGTTTCCTTTTCGGTGAACGAGGGCGACCGCCTTGGCATCATCGGAGCGAACGGCGCGGGAAAGACCTCGCTTTTTCGCGTTCTTCTCGGAGAGTACGAGGCGGACACGGGAAGTGTTTTCCTCGCCAAGGACAAGACGGTGGGCTATCTCTCACAGAACACCGCGCTCTCGGCGCGCACCTCCAAGGTAACCCCCCTTTCCTATCTTTACGAGGCCTTTTCCGACATTTTTGCCCTTGAGGACGAGATCGCGGCGCTGGAGGCCGATCTGGCGAGGTGCAACGGCGATACCGATGCCGTGGCAAGGGTGAGCGCGGCGCTGGACGCAGCGCACCGCCGCTACCGCGAGGCCGAGGGCGGCGCCAAGCGTGGGCGTTGCCGCTCGACGCTGCTCCGTATGGGCTTTACCGAGGAGGAGATCGCGCGTCCGATCTCGTCGCTCTCGGGCGGTCAGGCCACGCGGCTTGTCCTTTCGCGTCTGGTGGTGACCGAGCCCGACATTCTTTTGCTTGATGAGCCGACCAACCACCTCGATGCCTCGGCGCTCACCTGGCTCGAGGAGTTTCTTTCCGCTTATAAAAAGACGGTTCTCGTCATCTCGCACGACCGCTACTTTCTTGACCGCGTGACCAACAAAACGCTGGCGCTCTCTCGCGGTGAGGCGCGGCTCTTTCCCGGAAATTACAGCAAATACCGCCTGCTCCTTGCCGAGGAGGAGGCCTCACGCACGCGCCGATATAAGGAGCAGCAGAAGGAGATCGCTAAGATCGAGGCGAACATCGAGTTCCAGCGGCGGTGCGGCCAGGCGCACAACTTTGTGACGATCCGAGCCAAGCAAAAGCAGCTCGACCGCATCGACCGTGTGGAAGCCGTCAAGGCACCCGAAAAGGAGATCCGCCTTGCCTTTCAGAGTCACGCCTCGGGCGAGGAGGTGCTGTCGGTCTCGCGCCTTTCCTTTGCTTATCCCGGGGCGGCGCCCCTCTTTACCGATCTTTCCTTTGCCGTGCGCCGAGCGGAGCGTATTCTCTTCCTCGGTGACAATGGCTGTGGAAAATCCACGCTCTTAAAGCTGATCGTCGGGGCGCTCACGCGCACCTCGGGGCGGCTGACCTTCGGCTACAACGTCGAGATCGGCTACTACGATCAGGAGAACCGCCGTCTCTCCGAGGACAGCACGGTCTTTGACGAGCTGGCGGCCACCTATCCCTCGATGACCAACACCGAGCTGCGCACGGCGCTCGCCTCCTTCCTCTTTACGGGAGACGACGTTTTCAAGCTTGTCCGCGACCTCTCGGGAGGGGAGCGTGCGCGGCTGACGCTTTGCAAGCTCATTCTGCGGAGTGTCAATCTCCTGGTCCTTGACGAGCCGACCAACCACCTGGACATCGCCTCACGCGAGGCGCTGGAGGAGGCGCTCTCGGGCTTTGACGGCACGATCCTTGCCGTCTCTCACGACCGCTATTTCATTGACCGCGTGGCAACGCGCATCATTGAGCTTTCGCCCGCGGGGGTGACCGATTATCCCCTGGCCGAGAGCGAGAGCCCGTACGCCACCTATCTTGCTCTGCGTGCCCGTCACGCCGAGGCGGCGCCCATCGAGCGCACCGAGGACAAAGAAAAAGACGCGAGGCGCGAGGATTACGAGCAAAGAAAGCGCGAGGCGGCCAAGCGGCGGAGCGACGCGAGGCGCCTTGAAGCGGCCAAGCGGCGCGTGCCCGAGATCGAGGCGCGCCTTGAGGAGATCGCCGCTGAGCTGTTCGGCGAGGCCGCCAGCGATTATGTCCGCGCCGCCGAGCTGGACCGTGAGCAGAAGTCCCTTGAGGAGGAGTTGCTTGCCCTTTACGAGCTTACTCTGTGACTCCAACGTCCGAGAGCCATACGCTATGGCCGAACCATCACACTCATCGAAAGGAACGCCTTATGAAATACCGATCTCACCGTGGGGGAATGCATTATACCCCAGAAAACACCGTTCCCGCCTTTCTCTACGCGCTGAACGCCGGGTACGCCAGCATAGAGACCGACCC
>JAFVYX010000166.1 GCA_017500625.1 Clostridia bacterium
AGAAGAACAACAATCAGAAGAACGATCAGCAGAAGAGCAACCAGCAGAGCAACCAGAAGAACGAGAAAAGCTCCAAGGAGCAGAACTGAGAGGGCACCCCACGGGGCGCTCTTTTGCCAAAAGGAAAGGCAGAAACGCACAACGTTCCTGCCTTTTTTCTTGTTTTGGAAAGTAATGTTTGCAAAATCTTGCTGTGGCGGCAAGGAGAACGTCCCCCTTCACAGCCCTTGGCCTTTGCCTTCGCTCCCGCCTTTTTCCTCGCAGCCCACAACGGTGAGGGCATCTCCCTCCACCGTGAAATGCACGTCAAGCGAGGAAAAGCGCATGGAAAACACGCGCCCCTTCTCGTCGCGGTAGGCGGGGCGCGGGTCCTCGGCGAGACAGTCAAGCAGCACACCGAGCTTCTCGCCGTCCAGCGGGATCGCCACCCCATCGCCGACCGTGACGGTGAGGCGGTGGGAAAGTCCCGCCTCGGCAAAGCCGACGGTCGCCTCGGGGTGCGCGTCCGAAAAGGGAAGATAGGGCTTGATGTCAAAGATCGGGGTACCGTCCACAAGGTCGGCGCCCGCCACGTGCAGGACCGTGCCCTCGGTGGCCGTCGCCTCTACCGAAAGGAGGCGCACCGAGGATAGGCCCACGGGGTTGGGGCGAAAGGGCGAGCGGCTGGCAAATACCCCCACGCGGCGGTTGCCGCCCAGGCGTGGCGGCCGCACGGTCGGGCTCCACTCCTCGCGGTGCGTGAGCGAGAAGTCAAACAGCAGCCACAGATGCGAAAAGCCCTCGATGCCGCGCAGGGCCTCGGGGTTGCGGTATTCGGGCAAAAAGACGATGACGCCGCGCGCTCCCTCCACCCGTCCGCTTTGGCGCGGTACGCCAAACTTATCGGGAAAATCGGTGCGGATCGTGGCAATGGGGCGGAACAGCACTCCCTCTGACATAGCAGCTCTCCTTTGGTGTTCTGCTCCCATTATACCACACCCGTCCGAAAAATGCGAGTGGAATTTGCGTGCCTCTCTCTCCCCCCCTTGCCAAAACCGCCGCCGCGTGCTACAATAAAGGTAAGTACAAAAACAGCGAGGTGTCAGATGATCTTCACGCCCGAATTTTCCGAGAGCGCCCTGCCGCTCGCCGAATACCCCCGTCCGCAATTCCGCCGCGAGAGCTACCTTTCCCTGAACGGGGAATGGGAGTACGCCTTTCTCTCCGAGGAGCGTCTGCCCGAGGTCTGGGACGGCAGGATCCTCGTCCCCTATTCCCCCGAGAGCCCCGCCTCGGGCGTTTTGCGCGTTCTGCGCCCCGAGGAAACGCTGGCCTACCGCCGCGTCTTCACTCTGCCCGAGGGCTTTTTCCGCGGCCGTCTTTTGCTGCAATTCGGTGCCGTGGACCAGAGGTGCCGCGTGTTCCTGAACGGGCGCGAGGTGGGCTATCACGAGGGCGGCTACACCCCCTTTGCGGTCGATCTCACCGAGGCGCTTGCCGAGGGCGAGAACACCCTCTGCCTCCTCGTGCGTGACGACGCCTCCTCTCCCGTCTATGGCCGCGGCAAGCAGCGCTACCGCCACGGTGGCATCTGGTACACCCCTCAGTCGGGCATCTGGCAGTCGGTGTGGCTGGAAAGCACCCCGCGCACGGCCCTCACCTCGCTCCGCCTCCTCCCCTCGGTCGAGGATATGACCCTCACCGTCACCCCCCTCGCTACCGCCGCGGGGGAGGTGACCGTCACTGCCCTTGACGGCGACACCGTGATCGCCGAGGGACGCGTCCCCGCAGGCGAGCCCCTCACGCTTGACGTCTCGGCCTGCACCCCCTGGACGACCGCCGCTCCCCACCTCTACCGCCTCACCCTTGCGATGGGCGAGGATCGCGTGGAAAGCTACTTCGGCGTCCGCTCCTACGGCAAAATCACGGTAAACGGTAAACAATACTTTGCAGAAAATGGTGCCCCGATCTTCTATAACGGCCTCCTCGATCAGGGCTATTGGCCCCTGGGGCTCTACACGCCGCCCTCGGCCCGCGCGATGTACGAGGAGCTCTCCCGCGTCAAGGCGCGCGGCTTCAATATGCTCCGTAAGCACTGCAAGGTGGAGCCCGCGCTCTGGTATTATTACTGCGATATCCTCGGCATCGCCGTCTTCCAGGATATGATGAACGGCGGTGAGCGTGAGCGCCCCTGGCGGCTGGTCCTCGCTCCCTTCCTGAACCTTCATCTTAACGACGAGAATTACGCGGCGATGGGGCGCGGCGATCCCGCCTCCCGCGCCTTCTGGCTCCGCGAGGCCGAGGCCGTGCAGGACACGCTCCAGAACTGCGTTTCTCTCACGCTCTATACCGTGTTCAACGAGGCGTGGGGGCAGTTTGACGCCGTCCGTAACACCGCCCACCTCCGCCATCGCGATCCCTCGCGCCTTTACGACCACGCCAGCGGCTGGCAGGACAAGGGAGCGGGCGACCTTTGCAGCCGTCACATCTACTTCCGTCCCGCCCGTCCGAAGAACGACGGCCGTCGCATTCTCGCGCTCACCGAGTTCGGCGGCTATTCCTACACGCTCCCCGGCCACGCCTTCACCGACAAGACCTTCGGCTACCGTCGCTTCCGCAGCCCCGAGGCCCTGGCCGAGGCCTACGCCCGTCTTTACCGCCACGAGGTGATCCCCGCGATCCTCGGTGAGGGGCTCGGCTGCACCGTCTACACCCAGCTCACCGACGTCGAGGACGAGCAAAACGGCCTTGATACCTACGACCGCGTCGAAAAGCTCCCCGCCGACCTCCTCCGCAAGCTGAATGGTGAGGTCTTTGCCGCTTTTGCCGCCTCCCTCACCGTGTGAGCACCGATCACGCCTCCTCAAAACTGTCAAACCGCACAAAAACGGACGGGATTTTCTGTCCGTTTTTATTCTTTTCATAAAATAACAGGCATTTTTTTGTGCATCTTACCAAATTGACTCCACTGAATTCTTGTGTTATAAATTTATATATAATAATATTTTAATATTGTTGAAAAAATTTTTCAAAAAGGAGAAACCCTTATGAAAAAGCGTATCTTGTCCATGCTTCTTCTCGTAGCCATGGTGGTCACGGCGCTCCCCCTTATGGCGCTGACCGTCCTTGCCACGGGCACCCCGGCAGAGGAGCCCACCTTCACGGAGAATGACTACAACGGTCTTTACGTGCAGGACGGTCTTTTCTTTGCCGCAGACTTCTTTAAGACGAAGGGCGGCGCCCTTTCCGATTACATCTGGACCGAGAAGGTTGGCAGCCCCTCGCTGAGTGCCACGAACGGCACGGTGGCGGACGGTAAGCTTTCGATCGCGGCCGGCGTTCTGACCGTCAAGCCCGGCGGTACGATGAAGGCCACCGACTATGACCTTACGGCTGAGTACGCGATGGAGGTCAGGAGCTTTGCCTCGACCTCGCTTTCCGACAACATGCTCAAGATCCGCGGTGCTTCTTTGCGCTCGGGCAAGTTCACTAATCCTAACGAAAGCACCGGCCTGCCCTTCTCCTTCTCCTTCAGTCAGGTTCGCTCGCATCAAAGCGGCGACTACGCGACTTGGCAGTTTATCAATCAAGCGTATGAGGGAAACTTTGCCAGCTTTACCCGACATCTGCTTGCCTCCCAAAGCGCATTGAACGTGAACTTCCTCAAGGGCGCCGATACGATGTCCGTTGTTTTCGCGCTCTCCGGTCAGGTGGCCCTTACCAAGGCGGAGATGGAGGCCATCAAGGCCGACCCGAACGCTACTCCCGCCCTGGCCATCTACACGCGCGGCAACGAAATCCCCGCGAAGCACGTTGTGAACGATACGCCGACGTATTGGAACCAAGAGCACGTTGTCGGCTATCGTGTGTATCGGAAGACTGATAACTCTAACAACCACGAGTGGCTCAGCGAGACCTTCCAGCATTATTTTGCAGGCGTCGGCAGCGCCGTAAAGCAAAGCACCATTATGGCGCTGACCATGGACGATCTGTATTACGTGGACAACAATACGCTGACCGAGGAGGAAAAGGGCGACAGGTACGCCATTTATTCTACGCAGGCCGCGGCCGAGGCCGCCAAGGCCGAGGCCCCCAAGAATAACGCCACCGAGTCCTACACCTACAAGGTGACGGGGGCCGATGCCGCCTGGCAGATCGTGGAAACGACGCGGCTGTTCGCCACCGGCGCCAAGACCGAGAAAACGCTGGAGACGGTGTATGAGAGCGAGGCCGCGGCGACCGAGGCCATGGCCGCCCTCCCCGCCGACAGCGGCGATGCTACCAAGACCTACACCTACAGCACAGACAAATTCTATCTTGTATCGCAGGATACGACGCCCTATGGCATTGCTCCGAATCAGGTGAATACCGCCTGGACCGATACCATTGGTACCGGCAACGCCTTCACGGGTGACGTGTACGCTATCCGCTACTATGATCGCGCCCTTTCGGAGGCCGAGATCCTTCAGAACCGCGTGGCCGACCTCGCCAAATACTTCGGCCTGAATATTGCCGCCTACCGCCTCCTAAACGAGGAGAGCAAGGCCGCTGTGGCCGAGGATATGGCCACCTATCAGCTGACAAGCGCCCCTGAGGCCGTTGCGGCCGCCTTTGCCGAGGCCGTGGCCGAGGCCGCCGCCGCGCAGTACGAGGTCGTGGTGGATGTTGATCTTACCGCCGTGATGCTGAAGTACGGCCTCGATCCCTACTTGGCCATCGTCATGCCGCGCGACGTGGCCGTAAATACCACGGCCTTCCTTGCCGAGCTTGTGAAGAGCGAGACCTTTGACGAGTCGCTCGGTGCTACCGTCGGCGCGGCCTTTGAGAAGGCCCTTGAGCTGGATGCTGCGGCCTATGCCGCCCTTTCCGAAGCCGATGAGGGCGTGTATGATGCCTTGTACGTCAAGGACGGCCTGCACACGTCCTTTGACTTCTTTAAACTCAATGAGTATTGGAACTCGGACGTGACTCTGCCTGTGGCTCCTGCGCTGACGGAGGCCTACGACGAGGTGTCCGAGCGCTTGACCATGAAGTACAACGTGGTGATGTTCCGTGAGGGGGACGAAACAAAGAATTATTTCTATACGCTTAAGAAGGGCATCGTCACCGTGACCGCGGGTGAGAACGGCCCTGTGGCCACCGTTACGGCAACGCCGACGGCCTTTGGGGACGTGTGGGTGCACTCCAGCTCCACGACGGGCTATGCGGTCTTTGCAACCGAGGCCGAGGCCGAGGCGGCCCTTGAGGCCCTTGAGGCGTATGTGGCCGAGGATCCTACGGCCCGCGCGGTCCTCCTTCCTGAAACCTCCACGCACCCGTACGGCAATTTCTCCGGCTCTCAGCCCGTGGATTACGGCGTGTACTATCATCCGGCGCTGAATAGTACTTACAATAATGCCGTAAACGCTTCCGCCGACGGTTACAAGGTGCAGGTGAATAACGCCCTGGCCAAATTCAGGACCTTTGGCTCGGCAACGCTGACGGCAACGCTGCCGGCCGTGTCGGGTATTTGCAGCCATGATCACGACGGTAGTATCCAGCGCGTTGCGACAACGCTTGGCGACGGATACCTGCAGATGGACTTCTTCTCGGGGCAGTCGTATCTGTCTGTGAACAATCTTCCCGCAGGGAAGACCTTGACCGCCGAGTACGTAATGACGGGCGGTGAAAACAACGTCGGCTCCGATCACGGACAGTTCTACACCTTCTCCGATTTTGCCCTGATCAAACAGGCGGGCACCGTTGGGGTGAACAGCATCACCTTCGGCGGATCGACCTCCTACGGAAATTTGTCAAAGCTTGCTTTCTCCTTCAATATGCCGGCCTCTCCTCAGACGGCGATGACCTTCACCACCACCGTGGACCGCAGCAAGGTTGCGGCGACGGCGGCGGCTGTCAATGTATCTCTGTACGTTGACGGAGAGCAGAAGCTGAAGCCCACGGCGACGTGGGATTCGAGTGCCCAAACGCACATTACGTTTTTTGGCTACGGCACTTCGGCTGAGTCGCGCATTTATGCCATTCGATACTATGAGGGGACGCTTTCTACCGAGCAGATGGCCAGGAACCATATGGCGGACGTCCTCAAATTCTTCCGCTTGAACGTTCCCTACCTGAATCTCAAGGATACCGCAGTGATGGAGTCCTTGGCAATCGCGGTAAAGGACATTTCCTTGTCCGACTCTACGCGCGCCGAGGCCCAAGCTGCTATCCTTTCGCTCATCGGGGAGGCCGCGGCTACCTACTATGCTAAGTATAAGACGGCACTGGGCACCGATTTTGATGTCTTCAAGGCCTATCACCTGGATCCCAAGGCCTACGTGACGATGTCTGCGGGCAATATGATCCAAACGCGTACGCTGTTGAAGACGCTGGCGGCGCAAGGGACCTTTGATCCCGCGCTCGGTAAAACGGCGTCCAAGGCCTACGAGGCCCTCCTGTTGGCCGATGCCGCGGGTTACGCCACGGTGGGAGGCGAGAGTACCGACTTTTACGATGAGCTGTACGTGCAGGACGGCTACGTGTTCGGTATTGACTTCTTCACGCTGAACCGTCCCGAGGTCTGGGGCGATGCCGCACCGACCGTTCCCTTTAAGGACGTGGATCTTTCGGGCGTGACGATTGCCGAGGGATACGACGAAAAAACGACCACCGGTGACAACAACGCCGGCCTTAAGAGTGCGATTGACAAATTTAAGGAAAACCACAACGCCTTCGTGGATCAGTTCATCACCGAAAAGGATCTTTCAACTCTGAACTTTGCCCATTATATGGCCAGCTCTACCTCGTATTCCGGGGCAAAAGCGGTGTACACGCCGTCCACGGGCTCGATCCTCTTCCACAAAAATGCTGCGGGCACGAACGGCATCCAGCCGTACTACTTTTCAAACGCGGCGGTGGTGAGCGACAACGTGTCCTTCCAGCTGGTCATGGCACCGAATGAGGGCTTGGATAGCGCGTTCTTCTTCTTCTACAACAATCGCCCCTCTCTTGCGGCGGATGCTGACGGCAATTACAAGATTACGGGGCTTACCCACGGCTTCACCAAAAAGGAGCATACGTCGTATGCCTCCATTCCCAACACAAGCGATGCGCAGATGCTGACCTTCACGCTGGAAAACGTGAAGACCGATAAGACGAACGTTACCTACACGGTCCGCCTTTGGGATCAGCTCCTGTCCAAAACGACCGGTAGCTGCGGCAACCCCGACAACAACACCTACCTTGGTTGGGGCAGCAGCGCCGCGATGAATCTGTACGCCCTCCGTGTGTACAATGCCGAGCTGGATGCGACCGAGATCGCCAGGAACCACTTTGCCGACGTTGCCAAGTACTTCCGCCTGAACCTTGCGGGTATGGACACCGAGAACGCCGAGCAGATGGCTGACCTCTACGAGGCCGTGGCCGACGTTTCCCTTACCTCCTCCACCCGTGGCGAGGCGCAGTTGGCCGTGATGACGGTGCTTGCCGAGGATGCCAAGGCGGCGTTGAGCGCGCCGTATGCCGATCTCAAGGCCACGCATGCCGACAAGGCCGAGTTCATTGATCTGGCGGCCAAGTACCTCGTTCCTGTCGAGACGCTGGAGAACGTGCTTACGTCGGGCCGCGCCATGGACGCCATCTATGCCGCCGTGACCGACGCTGCGCTTTTCGGCACCGGTGACGTCGTTGCCGCACACGCCTTCTTCCGTGAGCAGTTCGACCTGGCGTACGACTACTATTCCTACAAGTCCTTCGAGCCCGACAATGACGCCTGGGATCAGTACCTGCGCACCCTCGCCTCGAAGGGCCTTGCGATCGAGGCGATGATGGCCCTGCCTCGCGCCGAGCGCCTGGCCATTGCCGAGGCGGCCCCCGCGACGCAGGAGGATCTCAATGCCGCCGTTGATACCGCTATGGCCAAGTACGTGGCGTACGCCAAGGAAAAGGCCGAGAAGTACGAGGCGGACGATTATAACGCCCTCTACGTCCGTGACGGCCTCTTCTTCGCCGCCGACTTCTTCCGTTCCAACGAGCATTGGAGCAACACGGTCGTTTCCGTGAACGCCAATGGCTCGATGCTCAGTTACGCTTGGAAGTACGATGACGGAAAAACCGGTGGCTCCAAGAGCTCTCTGACCACAACAAGCGCAACAACGATCCGTGACGGTAAGCTGGTGCTTGACGGCCAAAAGCTTGCCATTACGCCCGGCGGTACGATGAAGGCCACCGATTACGACGTTTCCAGTGAGCGCGTTATGGAGTACAAGGGCGCCGCCGATGCCCGCTCCCTTGAGCTCCGCAACTTCTTCTTCAACATCAGCTCGACGAGCCAGCAATCCTACAGTGAGGAAACCGGTCTCACACTGAAGTTCGCCAACCTCTCCTATAACAGCGCAAAAACCTGGGGAAGCTGGGGGACCTCGCGTTCCTGGCAGTCGTTCTATGCCGCCGTCAAGGATTTTGGCAACACCACCAACCCGACCGATTTTGTAATCGCGCCCGGTGTTCAAAATCTTTCGATCGTCTTCGCCTTTGACGGGATGATCGCGCTTTCGGAGGCGGAGCGCGATGCCAAGATCGGCAACGTGGAAGCTCCCGCCATTGCCATTTACAGTACGGTCGGTGAGGACCTGATCGTGGAGGTTCCCGACGGGGAGATCTATGCGAAGGAAGAGCTTCTTGACAAGTGGCGCGTGATCCGCTGGAAGACGAACGGCGGTGCGGAAAATTCCACGGCCACCGTTCTGGGGATCTATGATACCGAGGACGCGGCAAAAGAGGCCATGGCGACCTTCCAAAGCACCCAGGCCGATGCTAAGGACTACACCTACAAGGTGAACCAGCACTACCGTATGGAGGATGACACGACGCCCTACGGCGTTCCCGCCGAGTTCATTCGGGCCTCCGGCTGGACCGATCCCATTTACGGCACGGGTGACGTGTACGCGATCCGTTACTACGTCCGTGCGATCACCAAGGCGGAAACCCTGCAGAACCATTTTGCCGACCTTGCCAAGTTCTATCGCCTCGACATCGGCAACTACCTGGCGATGACCGCCGACGAGAAGACCGCTCTGCACGAGGCCATGCAGACCGTGCTCATCGGTGACGGCCGTGAGGACGTCGTCGAGGCCTACTACGCCGCCTGCGGCGCGCAGTACGCGGCGCTCACCGTGACGGGCGATGCCGCGACCGATGCCGCCCTCCGCGTCTTTGCCGCCACCGTTGATCTTGACGTCTCGCGCCTTGCAAAGCTCTCGGCCAACAAGGCCCTTGCCGAGAAGGTGCTGGCCCTGGCCGACACGGCGTACGCCACGAACGGTGACGTGGTCAACTACCGTCTCGATCAGGAGGTTCTCGACTTCTGGGAGGTCAATGAGTCGAAGGGCGTTTCGGTCCGTGTGGACAATGCCTATTCCGATAAGCAGGCGGGCGTCCGTGCCGAGTATGCGATCGGCGTGGACCTCATCAAGACGATGATCGATAAGTACGGCGTGGACGGTGCGATCACCTTCGGTACCAAGATCATGATGAACGGTAACGAGGCGGCGATCCTCAGCTTCACCGCCACAAAGGACAATGCCGCCGAAAACGGCCTTGCGATCGTGGGCACCAACACCGTCGTCAAGACGGGCGCCGTGACCGCGGCCAACACCAAGGTGGTGGGCGGCCAACTGACCTACACCTACACGGTCAACTATACCGACGCTCAGCTGACCCAGGTGAATCTGCTTGACCTTGAGTACAGCTTTGTGCGCTTTGTCGAGATCCACGGCGAGGAGTTCGTGATCGACCACGGCAACAAGGAATTCGGTGACCGCGTATCGCTCCGCGAGGCCTACTCGCACTTTGCGGGGGATTACGCCACCGACTCGGTCGTGACCAAGGTCATGGAGGCCCTGGCCGCGAACCCCAAGCAGTAAGCGACACCAAAAAAACCAAGAAAAAACCGCGCCTCGGCGCGGTTTTTTCTTTTTCTGCGCGCCCTCTCCGTCGGCTACGCCGCCACCTCTCCCAAAG
>JAFVYX010000167.1 GCA_017500625.1 Clostridia bacterium
CCGAAAGTTGCAAACATCCTTATGAGAAAGCGCCCTACGGGGCGCTTTTTCTTTTATTGCAAGGTTTTCTTTACAAGCCAAGGAGGCGCATGGCGTTCTCGTGCGTGATCTTATTATAGGCCGCGGCCGTGATGAAGCCGCTCTTTTTCCACTCCTTGAGGGTGTCGATGAGAGGCACGGGCATACCAGGGAAGCAGCAGTCGGTGCCGAAGTAGAGGCGGTCCTCAAACTCCTTGATAAAGCCCTCGGTATAGGAGAGATCGCGCACAAGGGCGTTGTAGGCCGTGCCGTCCGAGAGGTCGCAGTGGAGGTTCGGGTAGCGGCGCAGAAGCTTGGCGACCACGCCCTCCTCACGGATCGGTTGGCCCTGGTTCGGGAGGGAGCCGAGCTGGCCGCCCGCAAAGCGGTAGGGAACGCCCTTTTCCCCGGGGGTCTCAAGGCGAGCGATCTCACCCCAGAAGATGGGGCCGTGGCCGAAGAAGATCAGCTTCGGGAAGCGGCGGAGCGATAACTCAAACTGAGGAAGGCCGGGGTCATCGTACAGGCCAAAGTCGCCGTCCGTCTGGTCCGAGCCGTCGGTGGTGACGGGGAGGCCGACCTTTTCACACGCGCGGAAAAGGTTTTGCACCTTCGGATCGTCGGTGCGCATGTTCGGCATCACCTCGCCACAGCCGCGACAGCCGCGCTCCTTATAGTACTCCAGGTACTTCTCCAGCGGCGTGTAGGGCGAATTCCAGCCCGTACGCGGATCCACGTTGCAGTAAGGAATGATGCGGTCGGGGTATTCCTCGGCCATATCGAGGATATCCTCCGTGTGCTGGGCATCGTAGATCTCGGGGCTGACGATGGGCTGGACAACGCTCATATCGATCCCGAGGCGGTCCTGCTCCTTTAAGAGCTCAGGGAGCGTGCAGAAGGGCACAACGCGGGGCTTTTTGCGGTAGGCGTGGGTATGAATGTCGATCAGCATAAGGGAGTCTCCTTTGCTTTTTTCTTAATCATACCGCAATACGCCCAAAAATGCAACCCAAAGCAAGAAAAAAGTAAAGAAAAAATCCCCCGCAGGAGATTTTTTCTTATTGCCTTTACGCGCGGAAGCTGAGCTCCCTCAGGAGAAACTCCAGCGAGGACACGCCGTCCGCGAGGGTGGCGCGCTCAATGGGCTCTTTCGCCTTGGCGCGCTCCGTGAAGTAAAGAAGCTCGTTGTAATAGCCGCCAAGGTCGGAGATGTTGCCGCCCTTGTAGCCGCCCGCCAGCTCCTTTTTCTCGATCGCGATCGGGTGGGCGCCGTCCGCATCGTACAGAAGGAAGCCCGCGCCCGCGTTCTCAATGACGCCGCGCTCAAACACCACGCGGAAGGCCGCCTCAAAGGGACGGGCGGCGGGGAGATCCCACGTGCCCTCCACGCTGACGGCAAAGTCCTCATACTGCATAAGGGTATGGACGTAGGAATTCTTCTCGCCGAGGGTGTTCTTCACCGAGAAGAAGCGGCGCGGCTCACCAAAGAGCGAAAGGACGTAATCGACGTCATGGATATGGAGATCCTGCGCGGCACCGCCCGAGCGCGCGGTGTCCAGCAGCCAGTCCTCCCAGCCCCAGGTGGGGCGGGGGCTGAGGCGGCGGAAGGAGGCGTTGACCACACGGCCGAGCGTCCCCTCACGGACGATCCTTTCGAGCTCCACGTACTCGTCCCAGAAGCGAATGACCTGGCCGACCTGCACGTGGGCGCCCGTCCTTTGTTGCTTTTCGAGAAGGGCGTGGCCCTCCTCCGCCGTGAGTGCCACGGGCTTTTCGATAAAGACGTACTTCACCCGATCCATCGCAAGGAGCGCATACTCGGCGTGGAGGTAGGTCGGCAGGCAGACGTCGATGACATCCACCTCCGCCGTGGCGATGAGGTCACGGCCGTCCGCATAGATCGCGGCGCCCGTGCCTGCGGCCACCGCCTCCGCCTTATCACGGCGAAGGTCTGCGACGGCGGCGAGGGTGACGCCCTCCATGTTCTTATAGCAGTCGGCGTGCATCGTGCCCATAAAGCCGCAGCCGATAAGACCGATCTTCAACATACTCTTTACCTTCTTCCTAAAATTCTGTCCATAGCGTAGGACGTGTTGTAGAGGATCGCCGAGGTGTGGTGGCGGTAGGCGGGGATCATCTCGGCCGTGACCCAGCCGTCATAGCCCACGTCACAAAGGGCGCGCATCACGGCGGGGTAATCGACGTCCCCCGCCAGAAGGTCGACAAAGCCGTCAAGGCCGCCGACAGCGGTGCGATAGTCCTTGAAGTGGACCTTTTTGATGCGCTCGCCAAGAATGCGGATCCACTGGTCGGGATAGCCGTTCGCGAGAATGTTGCCAACGTCAAGGTAACTGCCGACGAAGGGGCTGCCCACGCGGTCAATGAAATCGCGCAGCTCGAGGGGCGAGGTCAAGAACTTATTCCAAACGTTTTCAAGGCCGATCGAAACGCCCACGCCCTCGGCATAGGGGGCAAGCTCCCGCATCGCCTCCAGGGCGCGGTCATACGCCGCGGCGTAATCCACGATCCTATCGGGATCCGAAAAGGCGTTCACGCAGCCGGGGAGAACGAGGATCGTATCGGCGCCGAGGGCGGCGGCCGTATCCAGCTGGCGGCGGACAATGTCCTTGGCCTTCTCCCTCTCGGCGGCGTCATCGGCGGTCAGCCAATGCTGCCAGTAAAGGCCCGAGGCCACGCTGTAAAGCGCAATGCCCGCGTCGGCGGCGGTGCGGCGGACGGCCAGAAGCTCCCTCTCGGTCGAGGTGAGCGAGACCTCCCCCGTCTCATCGAGGGCGACCTCCACCCCCTCAAAGCCCGCGTCCTTGGCCAGCGCAAACGCCGAGGCCAGCGGGGCGGGAGCAAAGGACCAGATGCTGATACCCTTTTTCATAGTCAACTCCTTGATTTTTTCTTTTGTGGTGTGCTATAATAATGATACCGTATTCGTCGCACAAGCGACAGATATTTTTTTGCCCTATCCGTTCACTTTATTCCACAAGAAAAATAAGGAAGCACGAATATGAAAGCTACCTACATCAAAACGTCACCGACGGGCGTTTTCAACGTCTCCCGCATTGTGACGGTGCATTATTACGAGTTTGACAAGAGCTTTACCTTTGCGGGCGAGAGCCACGATTTCTGGGAGATGGTGTACGTTGACCGCGGGCAGGTCATGGTCAGCCGTGACGGCGAGGAGCTTCTTCTCTCGCAGGGGGAGCTGATCTTTCACAAGCCCCACGAGTTCCACGCGATCCGCGCCCACGGCTCGGCACCCAACTTTTTTGTCATCTCCTTTGTCTGCACCTCGGCGGCGATGCAGTCGTTTGAGCGCTACCGCACGCGCCCGGAACCAGGTATGACGCCCCTCATCTCGGGCATGATGCGGGAGGCGGAGGGGGCGTACGTCCTGCCCCGCAACGATCCCGCGCTGCGCCGCCTTGTCCGCCGCGAGAGTGCGCCCGTGGGCGCTGAGCAGCTGGTGAAGCTCTACCTTGAGGAATTCCTGATCCTGCTTCTCCGTTCGGCGGCCGAGGGGGCGCGCCCCGCCGTGTTTCCCTCCAAGGAAAGCATGGAAAATCACCTTGTGACCGAGGTGCGGCGCACGATCGCCGAGCGGGCCGAGGCCCCCCTCTCGATCGGGGAGCTGTGCGCGCGCCTTGGGTACAGCAAAAGCTACCTCTGCCGCCTGTTCCGCGAGCAAACGGGCGACACGATCGCCGCGACCGCCACCCGTGAGCGCATTGCCGCAGCGCGGCGCCTCATTCGCGAGGGCACGATGAACTTTTCCGAGATCTCCGACCGCCTCGGCTTTGACAATCCGCAGTACTTCTCGCGCGTTTTTCGCCGTGTGACGGGCATGACCCCCTCCGAGTTCCGCGCCTCGCTGAAGGCGCGATGACGGAAAGTGAAAAAAATACCGAGGCCGTGCGGCCTCGGTATTTTTTTATTCCTTAACGATCTTCACAAGGGCGGTGGCATGGAGGGGCATACGGAGCGTGAGGGTGTGCGCTTCGTCGGTGACGGGCTCCTTCATAACGAGGTCGGCGTTGTACCGCTCATCAAGAAGATAGACCTCAAGGCGACGGCCCGCCGCGGTGCCGTCGAGAGCAACGGTCACCTGCTTTTCGGGCATATCGTCGTTGTCGCTGTAATAGGTGATCATCACGGCCTGCTCGTCGCCCGCCGCGGCGGCAACGTACACGTCCTCATCGTCGCTTTCTACGGCAACGGCGGTCTTTTGCTTATAGAGCTGGTTGAACATATAGAAGGGGTAGTAGCCCTTCAGCTTGTCGCACACCATATCGGTCGAGAACAGGCAGTTGTAGGCGCTCGGACGGGCGTCATAATACATCAGCATATCGACGGGCTCGTACTGGCTCATCAGCATCGTGGCCGACACAAAGGCGGCGCCCTTCAGTGATTTGATGGTGCGGAGCGACTCGACAAAGCCGTCACCGTCCCAGGCCTTGACGTAATTCCACTCGTTGAGAATGCTCTCAACGCCCGTGTGGCCCCAGCGGTCGATGAAGTCCTTGGCGAGATGGATCGCCTTTTTCATTTTCGGGATATCGGCGCCGTAGCAATGCCAGGAGAAGAAGTCGGGGCGCAGGTCGCCGAGGGCCTCAAAGTACCCGTCCACCCACTTGCCGCGGTGGAAGAGGGTGTTAACGGCGGGGCCGCCGATCTTCAGGTGCGGGAATTTCTCCTTAAGGTGGGTATACGCCACGCGGAAGAACTCGTAAAACTCGGCCGCGGTGCCGCCCCAGGAGCATTTCTTGATCGGCTCGGCATCGTCCTCCTCGGAGCTGGCCTCATTCCAGATCTCCCAGTATTCGATCCCCATGTGCATACCGTCGGCCCAGCCCTCGTTGTAGTGCCTGATGATATGCTCACAGATGACCGCCCACTTTTTAAAGTCCTTCGGGGGGAGGGTGTTGTACTTTTTGACCTCGTGCTCGATGCGCGTGCCCAGGCGGTAGAAGGGCTTGAGTCCCGCCGCCTCATGCACCTTCATATAGTAGTCGGTGCAGGCAAAGTCGTAGGACGCGGGATCGGTGGGGTCGGCGTCCCAATTGGTGAAGATGAAGTTGACGTCCACCGTATGGTTGCCACCGTAGTTTGAATTGAAGGAAGCGTCATGGTTTCTGGCGTAAGGGATCCCCGCCTCAATAAAGGCATCGAGGTTTGAGATGCGCTGATGAGTGCCAAACTTATGGATCGGGCCGTTATTGACGGCGTGCATGGGCTTCATAGGCCCAACGGGCTTTTGAAAATCGACGGTGATCTTGCTCATGGTGCAGCTCCTTTGGATAAGATTATCTCTATGGTATCACAAGGGGCGAAAAAATTCAATAGGTATGGGGATTTTTCCTGCGGCAAAGAAAAAGGAGCCGTGCGGCTCCTTTTTCTTTGGGCTCACTCGCCGAGGATCTTACGGAGAATGGGCTCATAGCCCTTGGCCATCAGGTAGTGGCCGAGGTCGTTCGGGTGGCAGGTGTCCGTGGTGCAAAGGTAACGCTCCTCGGTACCGAAGAAGGTCTCGCCGTCAATGAAATAGACGTTCTTGTCACCGTCGGCCACGGCCCTCTCGTAGGTGGCGCGGATCACCTCGCGGCGCTCCTTCGCCTGCGGCTTATGCTCAAAGTTCGGGAGGGAGGTGATGACGATCGGCGTATCGGGCTTTCTCTCGCGGATAAAGCGGAAGAAGGGCTCGTGGGTCTTTTGGAGATACTCGACGTCGGGCGCGTTATGGTCGTAGTCCATGATATAGGCGCTCATATCGAGGGTGGTGGTGTACTCCGCAATGTCAAGCTGCCCCTTGGCGCTGCCCGAAAAGCCGAAGTTGTAATAATCGACGTCGAGGCGCTGGGAAAGAAGCGCCGTATAGGAGCTGAAGGGGTGGCAGGCGTGGGCCCCCTCGGTGATCGAGGAGCCGTAAAAGACGAGCGGACGGGAGTGCTTCGGGGGGGTGGGCGCCTCGATCTCGGCGCCGTCATCGATCTCCACCCAGACGTTTTCGATGAGCTCAGCCATCGGGAGGTAGAGCGTCACGTCCTCCATACGCGAGGACTTCCTCACCACGCCCTCAAAGCTCTTATTCTCGTACTTGGCGGGGCTGACGAGGCCCGCATAGCGCAGGTTCGGGTAGTTGCCGACCAGGACGTTGACCGATTGGCAGGCAAAGATCGCCATACCGATGTCAGGCGAGAGGGTCGAAAGCTCCACGCCGATCTTCAGCGTCTCGGAATTCGTGCGGAAGGCAAGGCGGCCGCCCGCGCAACGGAGCCCCACGCGAGGCCAGGCGCCAAGGACGCCGCAGTAGCGGTTGGCAATTTCCTCGGGGAGACGGCGGAGAACGCGCTTCTCCTCAAAGTGAGGAACGCCGAGGACGCGGAGGGGGGAATCGAGATAGGTATAACGCTTCATGCTCTTACTTCCTTTATCAAATGATTTTTGTCGCCGCCCCTTGCAATTTTCCTTGGGCGGTGATAAAATAAAACCAGTAAAAAACGGAGGGGAACGCTATGGATATCGAAGCACAGTGCTACGCCGCCGCCGCCGAGCTTTGCCGTGTGGCGAAGCTTTCGGAGGGGAATATTCTTGTGGTCGGCTGCTCGACCAGTGAGGTCGTGGGGGAGAGGATCGGCACGTCGTCGGATCCCCTGACGGCGGAGGCGATCTTTGCGGGGCTTTCCCGCGCCACCGCCGAGCAGGGCGTTTTCCTGGCCGTGCAGTGCTGTGAGCATCTTAACCGCGCGATCGTGGTCGAGAGGGCGGCCGTGCCGCAGGCCGAGGCCGTGAACGTCATTCCGCAGAAGAAGGCGGGGGGGAGTCTTGCCACGGTGGCTTACGCGCGCTTTTCCGACCCCGTGGTGATCGAGGAGATCGCCGCCGACGCGGGGCTTGACATCGGGGACACCCTCATCGGCATGCACCTCCGTCGCGTGGCCGTGCCCGTGCGCCTTTCGCTTTCTGCGATCGGCTGCGCCCACCTCACCGCCGCCAGAACGCGGCCGCGCTTCATCGGCGGCTGCCGCGCGGTGTATGACGAGACCCTTTTGTAACCCACAGCCGTGCCGCTTGGCACGGCTTTTTTATTCGGTGATCTTCCTACGGTACTCGCGCGGAGAAAGGCCCATGTGCTTTTTGAAAAAGCGGCTGAAATACAGGGCGTCCTCCATACCGCACAGGGCGGCCACCTCCCCGACCGAGTGATCGGTGGTGGTGAGCAAATGGCGGCTCCGCTCGAGAAGGAGCGTGACGTAATAGCGCTGGGGCGTGACGCCCATAACGCTTTTAAAAAGCTTTAAGAAGTGCTGCTCCGAGAAGCCCGTAAGAAGGGCCAGCTCCGAGTTCTGGCGGCGCACCTCACACTCCGAGCGCATCAGGCGTATGGCGGGGAGCAGGCGCTCATACGCGCGCCGACTCTCCTCGTCCACCGTCACGCGCCCGGCAAGATGGGCAACGAGCGCGAGGAACTCGCCCTCATAGAGCATCTGACGGTACACCTCGTCGGCGCGGAAGGATTCCCGACTCCTGTCGCAATACCGCTCAAACTCGTAAAAATCACCGACGGCGTATACCCTTTCGGTGAAAAAAGCAAGCATACGCGCCACCTCGGTGCCCGAAAAATGGATAAAAGAAAAGGAAAGAGGGCTCTCCTTCACACGGTAGAGCTGCGGCTCATCGGGGCGGAACAGGCAAACGCGCCCCGCGCCGACGGTATGCTCCCCACGAGCATCGCGCACCGAAAGCGAGCCGCGGCTGACGTAGATCAGCTGGTAATCCACGCGCCCGCGCTCACGGCGGATATCGCAGAGCGTAATGTCCTTGTAATTGCCAAAGGAATTGATCGCCAGGTAGCGGTCACTGTACGCCTCGGAGAATTCCTCGCCCTTTGGAAAATAGGTAAACAAGCTCCTCACCGTCCTTTCCGCCAACCGCTGTGGGTGGCGGCGCCTTCTTTGCTCTCATTATAGCACAAAAAATGCTTTTGTCCATATTTTTCAGAGCAAAAAATATGGACAAAGCTCGCCCGCCGCCCTATACTTGGGGGGGAAGGCCCGAAATCTCTTTCATACTTCCATACCAAGGAGACCTTATCGTGAAACCATCGCTTCTTTCCTTTGATGCCGACGGCTTTTATCTTAACGGCGAGCCCTTCCGCATTTTGGCGGGGGAGATCCATTATTTTCGCAGCATGCCCGCCGACTGGGAGCGCCGCCTTCTCTCGGCCCGCGACTTCGGTCTTAACACCATCGTGACCTACGTGCCGTGGAATTCCCACGAGCCGAGCGAGGGGCGCTTCTGCTTTGAACACGAGCTGGACCTGGCCGCCTTCCTTACGCTTTGCCAACGGCTCGGCCTTTACGTGCTGCTCCGCCCCTCTCCCTACATCTGCTCCGAATGGGATCTTGGAGGGCTTCCCGCGCGTCTGCTTGCCGACAGGAGCATGACTCTCCGCTCCTCCGACCCCGGTTACCTTTCCGCCGTCCGCCGCTATTACGACCGCCTGGTGCCCGAATTCCTCCCCTTCCTTTCGACAAGGGGCGGCCCGATCCTTGCGGTGGCGGTCGAGAACGAATACGGAAGCTACGCCTGCGATGACGAGTATCTTTGCGCCTTAGCCGCTATGCTCCGCGAGCGCGGCGTGGACGTCCCCCTCTATACCACCGACGGGCAGGCGCCCCAAATGCTGACCTTCGGGCGCGAGAAAACGGGTGGCTTTGTCGGCGTCAATTACCGTGGGACGCGGGGCGCAGGGTCTTCGGCGCTCGCCTCCGCCCGTGCCTACGCCAAGGACAGCCCCCTCTTTGTAGGGGAATTCTGGGCAGGCCGCTCCATGCACTGGGGAGAGCCCTACGCCCCTCGCGACGCCACCGACACGGCCGAGGCCTTCCGTGAGGCGCTGGCGGCGGGGGCAAGCGGTTCCTTTTATATGTTCTCGGGCGGCACCAACTTCGGCTTTATGGGCGGTGCCAATTTCGGCAGATCCTACAGTCCGCGCGAGGGCACACCCGACCGCTATATTCCTATGGCGACCTCCTACGACGTCGATGCCCTCCTTGACGAGGCGGGCTATCCCACCGAAAAATACTTTCTCTGCCGTGACGTCCTTGACGATTTCCTCGGCAAGCCACGGCGGCCGCACACCGCGCCCGAGCACAAAACGCAGGCGCTCACCGTGCCCTTCACCGAGTGCGCCGAGCTGTTTTCCAGTCTCGATGCCCTCACCACCCATCGTGAGAGAACGCACCGCCCCCGTCCTATGGAGGATCTGGGCGAAAGCTACGGCCTGATCCTTTACACGACCACTCTCCCCGCCTTTACCGAGGGGGCCTATAACCTTGAGCCCCACCGCTACCGCGACCGCGTCACTCTGTTTGCCGACGGCGAGTATTTCGCCACCTTTCTCCGCGACCGCGGCCTGACGCGGCGGGCGGCGGGGGTCGGCCTCTTCCGCGGCGGGCCCGCCCTTGCCCCCACGGGGAAGGCGAGGCGCATCGATGCGCTGTGCGAGAACCTTGGGCGCATCAACCACGGCCGCCTCATTCCCGAGGAAAGGAAGGGTATGGAGGAGGCGCTCACGTACGTGGATTCCATGCTATTCGGATACGAGACGCGCACCCTGCCGCTTGACGACCTTACGGGCCTTACCTTTGCGACGGGAGAGCCGCGCCCCGATATCCCCTGCTTTCTCCGCGCGCATTTTGATGCCGAGGCGGGGGTCGACACCTACGTGCTGACCGAGGGCCTTGGCCACGGCTACCTTTTTGTGAACGGCAAAAACCTCGGGCGCTATGACGAGGCGGGGCCCCAAAAAACGCTTTATCTCCCGGGAGCGCTCCTGCGGGAAAAGGACAACGAGCTTATCGTTCTCGACCTGGCCCCCCGCGGCGGTGGCGTTACGCTCTCTCTCCTTGACCACGCCGTCCTTACGGGAGAGGGAAAGCCGCTGGCGTGATCGGCCAGCGGCTTTCTTATTCGCCCAGCGCGGTCTTGACCGCGAGGTAGTCGTTCGTCAGGATACAGTCGATGCCCATGGCGCGGTAGCGCTTGGCCTCCTCAACGTCGTCGGCAAAGAAAACGTTACATTTGATGCCGTTTTCGTGCGCGCGTTTGACGGTTTTTTCGGTGAAGTGGGGCTTGAACAGCTGAATGCGGTCCACCCCGAGGGCGATGGCCCTGTCCACCATGGACATAGGATCGGGGTTGCCGTCCCAGCCGACGCACACGCCGATCTCGGGCGCGTAGGCACGCACCTTTTTGAGCATCTCATCGTTTGAGGTCATAAAGTAGCAATGCCTCTCGCAATCGTAGCGGCGCAAAAGCGCAACGATCTCTTCCATCTTATCGTCGGCAAAGCCGAGGTCCCAGATCTTGATGTGCAGGTTCATCACCACGCGGCCGCCGAAGCGACAAAGGATCTCCTCGAGCGTCGGGATCTTAAGCCCCGCGAATTTTTCGCCGTGCTTTTTGCCAAAGTCAAAGCCGAGAAGCTCCTCGTAGGTGAGGTCGGTGATGCGGCCGTGGCCGTCCGACACACGCTCGACGTTGTTGTCGTGGCAGGAGACGAGGACGCCGTCCCGCGTGCTGTAAACGTCCAGCTCGATCTCCTCGGCGCCCAGCGCCACGGCGGCGCCGAAGGCGGGCAGGCTGTTCTCGGGGGCGACCGAGTTGAAGCCGCGGTGGGCGCAGAGGCGCGGGTAGGGCATCACGCGGTCAAACGGCACGACCGAGGGGCCGCCGTTGCGGTAGAGCCAGGGGCGGCGCCCCTCCTCGATGTACTCGTGGTGGGCGCTGATCGCGCCGCCGTGGCCCGCGGGCTTACCGTACTTTTTGTGGGGATCGAAGTCGAAGATCTCGATGCCCACGCGGTTTTTTCTGTTGAAGATCTCCTCGCCGAAGGGCGAGACCGCCATGCTGCACCCGCCGACGGGGGAATCCTCCCCGAGCGACACCGAGGAGCGCAAAAGATAGGCGTTCGTTTCGTAGGCGAGGTGGCGGCAGAGGATCGAGAGCGCCTCGTGCGTGTCGGTGCGCTGGAGCGAGCAGCCGATGATGACGTCCACCCTCTCGCGGCTAAGGCGCGAGAAGGCCTCGTAGAAATAGAAATCGTAGCAGGTGAGGAAGCCGAAGCGCACCCCCTCCAGCGTCAGGACGTACGGCTCGGCCGCGCGGTAGCTGTAGGCAACGTCCAGCCCGTGGCCTCCCTCCTCCCCTCGCTTGACCTCCGAGGGAGCGGGGTGGGCCTTGAAATAGCGCCCGACGACTTTGCCCTCGCGGTCAAGGACGTGAGTGGTGTTGCGGAGCCCGCCCTCGGTCTTATGCGCGGCGTTCACAAAGACGTAAGCGTGGCAGCGCACGGCCATGGCCGCGGCCTCACGAAGAAGCGTGGGGCCGTTTTTCTCGGCGGCACGGTAAAAGGCCTCCTCACCCGAAACGTCGGCAGGGACGTCGCTGTATTCGGGAAGAACGATCACGTCGAGCGGCTCGGCGAGCGAGCGCATCATGGACAAAAGCTCGGAAAAGCAGACGTCAAGCTCCTCGGCGTTCATCGAATAGCGCGGTTCAAAAACAGCGGCTCTCATAGGGGATCCTCCGTTCCAATTCTTCGCCAAATGGGCTCGAACCGATCCGCCCATTTCGACCACCTCGATTATAGCACGGGGCACCGCCCTTGTAAAGCCGATTTTCCCAAATTTTCGTCTGAAATTCCTTTGCAATGCCGCAAAAGTATGTTATAATGGAGAAAAAGCACGAAAGGAGATCCCGCATGTCCGCCGTTACCGCCGTCATCACCTCCTCTCTCGAAAAGCTGTTCCCCGAGGTCGAGCCGAGGGCCATGGACACCGCAGGGCTTTCCTGCCTAGCCAACGAGCCCTTCTCCTTCGGGGTGGCCTACAAGCTCTCCCCCACCTACGCCAACGCTATGGGCATCTACGTTCGCGTGGAGTGCGCCCTCCCCGTCTCGCTCTACTCGGTGCGGCACGTGCCCGTCCCCGAGACGCTGGACGCCAGGCCGACCGACGTCTACCGCCCCGGCCTCTTTGGCGATATTCTGATCCCAAAAACGACAAACGCCCCCCTCACGGCCGCTCGCTACCCTTGGCCCGAGGAGTTCACCGTGGAAGCGGGCGACGCCCCTCTCTTTGCACGGAGCCAATCCTGGGAGGCGCTCTATCTCACCGTGAATGAGGCGGAAAAGCCCCTGCCCGCAGGGCGTTACCCCCTCTCCGTGAAGTTTCACGCCTCCAAGGGCGGCGCCCTCCTCGGCGAATGCTCGCTCACGCTCACCGTCATCGGAGCGCGACTGCCCAAGCAACGGCTGAAGTACACCAGCTGGTTCCACTGTGACTCGCTGTGCGACGCGTACGGCGTTGCCCCCTTTTCCGAACGGTTTTTTGAAATTTTCGAGTCCTACGTGAGGGTGGGCGCCCGCCACGGCATGAACGTCCTCTTTACCCCCTGCTTCACTCCCCCCCTCGACACGCCCGTGGGCGGCGAGCGTATGACGGTGCAGCTCGTCGGCGTTACCCGTGTGCGCGGCCGCTGCCGCTTTGACTTCTCCCTCCTTGACCGCTATATGGACATTGCCCTTAAGGCGGGGGTCGAGTACTTTGAGCATTCCCACCTCTTTACCCAGTGGGGCGCCAAGCACGCCCCGAAGATCGTCGGCAAGGTCGGCGGCCGTGAGGTGCGTCTCTTTGGCTGGGAGACCGACGTCACCGACGAGGAATACGGGCGCTTTCTCCGCGCCTATCTCGAGGCGCTCCTTTCTCACCTTAAGGACAAGGGGCTTGACCATCGCTTTATCTTCCACATCTCGGACGAGCCGGGGCCCGCAACGCACGAAAATTATAAGCGTGCCAAGGAAATGCTCGGCGGGCTCCTTGACGGCTACACCGTGGGTGACGCCCTCTCGCATTACGAGTATTACGCCGACGGTACGGTGGATCTGCCGATCGTCTGCACCGATAAAATCGCCGATTTCTACGGCAAGGCCAAGCCTATGTGGGCCTACTATACGGGCGACCAGTGCTACGACGGGCTCTCGAACCGCAAGCTGAATTCGTCGGGCGAGCGCTGCCGTATGCTGGGCGTGCAGATGTATATGCACGGCATTGAGGGCTTTCTGCACTGGGGCTATAACTACTGGTACGGCGTCCTCTCGCAGGGCTTCACCAACCCCCTGCTCGACGCGTGCGGCTACAACGGCACGAACGCGGGCACGGCCTATCTCGTCTATCCCGCCCTCGACGGCACCTGCCTCCCCTCGATCCGCCAGAAGGTCTTTTACGAGGCGATCAACGATATGCGGGCGCTTCTCCTTTACGAGCGCCTGGCAGGCAAGCGGGCGGCACGCGCCCTCTGCGAGAGCTTTTTCGGTGAGGTGACCTTCTTCACCCACCCCGAAAGCGCCGAAAAGCTGCTCGCCTTCCGCCGCGCCCTGAACGGGCGAATCGCGGAGAAGCTATCCACCTGAGAAAGAAAGGAACCGCCGATGAGACGCCTGACCTACGACAAGGACCGCTTTTACCTGAACGGAGAGCCACACACGATCCTCTCGGGCGCGATGCACTACTTCCGCATTCCCCGCGAGTACTGGCGCGACCGTCTCCAAAAGCTCTACGAATGCGGCTTCAATACGGTCGAGACCTACACCCCCTGGAACCTGCACGAGCCGCGCGAGGGCGAGTTTGATTTTGAGGGCAACCTTGACGTTGCCGCCTTCATCGCCGAGGCCGCCGCCGTGGGGCTGGACGTCATTCTCCGCCCGGGGCCCTACATCTGCGCCGAGTGGGAATTCGGCGGTCTTCCCGCGTGGCTCCTGACCTACGGAGATATGGCGCTCCGCTGTAACGATCCCCTCTTTCTCTCCAAGGTCGAGCGCTATTACGACGCCCTTTTGCCGCGCGTCCGTCCCTATCTCGGCTCGGCGGGGGGGCCGCTTCTTATGCTCCAGGTCGAGAACGAGTACGGCAGCTACGGCAACGATAAGGACTACCTCCGCGCCATCAAAGCGATCTACGAGAGGCACGGCATGGATTGCCTGTACTTCACCTCGGACGGCCCCTGCTACTCCATGATGCAGGGCGGAACGCTGGACGGCGTTTTGGCGGTGGCCAACTTCGGCTCGAAGCCCCGTGAGCGGCTCGGCTTTCTGAAGCAGTATCGCCCCGACCAGCCCCTGATGTGCGGCGAATACTGGTGCGGCTGGTTTGACCACTGGGGCGAGGAGCATCACTTCTGCACGGTCGAGGAGACGGCGGGTGACCTTGAGGAGTTCTTCCGTATGGGCGCCTCCTTCAACTTCTATATGTTCCACGGCGGCACCAACTTCGGCTTTATGAACGGCGCCAATCACACCGACCGCTATCTGCCCACCGTCACAAGCTACGATTACGGCGCCCCCCTCTCCGAGGCAGGCGACCGTACCCCGACCTATTACGCCCTGCGCGATATGGTGACGCGTTATTACGGCGCCCCGCCCGCCCTCACGGCCACCGAGACGAGAAAGGCCGCCTACGGACGGGTGCGCTTCACCGAGGCCGCGCCCCTCTTTGAAAACCTTGAGGCCCTCGCCACCCCAGTCAGCACCCCCAC
>JAFVYX010000168.1 GCA_017500625.1 Clostridia bacterium
GTCGCTCGTATGCCAGTTGAGTGCCTCGCAGCCGTACTCCGAGCAACCGATCGGAATCGTGGGGTGAGTGGCGTGGAACTTATCGAACCACGGGCCGTTCATCGTGGTATCGCCGCCGTACCAGCCGAAGTAGTGGTTGTAGGATACCACGTCGGGAATCCCGAGATAGGGATCGTCCATTTTGCACATCGACACCGCCGCGATCGTCGTTTTGCGCGTCGGGTCCAGCTTGTGGGCAAGATCGTTGAGAATGCGGTGGTTTTCCAGAAGATCCTCGTCCGAGCCGCCGATCGAGATCTCGTTCGAAAGGCCCCACACCACGATCGAGGGGTGGTTGTAATTCTGCGCGATCAGCTCCTTCATCTGGGAGATCGTGTTCTCGCGACCCCCGGGCATATGCTTCGAGATGTAGGGGATCTCGGCCCAGATGACAAGGCCGCGCTCATCGCAAAGATCGTAGAAATACTGGTCGTGCTGGTAGTGCGCGAGGCGGATCGTGGTCGCGCCGACCTCGCAGATGAGGTCGATGTCCTCGCGGTGATGCTCGGGTAGCAGGGCGTTGCCCACGCCCCAGCGATCCTGATGGCGCGAAACGCCGCGCAGGGGATACTCCTCACCATTGAGAATAAAGCCGCGATCGGGGTCGATCTCAAAGTGGCGGCAGCCAAAGCGACTGCACACGTTGTCGATCACCTCGCCGTCCTCAAGGATCTCCACCTCACAGCAGTAAAGGTAGGGATCGCGGCGGCCGTGCCAGAGATGCACGTCCGTCAGCGTGAAGCTCACGCGTTCATCGCGCGTAACGATCCTTTGCAGCTCGTTTTCGTCCTTGTCGTAAAGCGTGTAGGCGAGCATCTGATGCGCGGTGAGCCCCACGGGGAAGGAGCGCACCTCCACGGAAGCGTCCTTGCCCTCGACCGTCGGGGTGATCATAAGACCGGGCGCGCCGTAATAGTCGAGGTCAAAGTGGGCCGCCGCCACACAGATGAGGTTGACGTCACGGTAGGCGCCGCCGTAGAAGGTGAAGTCGGCCATCTGGGGATAGACGGTGTCGGAGGGCGAGTTATCAACGATGAGCGAAAGCTCGCACACGTCGGAAAGCTCCTCCGTGACGTTCACGCGCCAGGTCGAGTAGCCGCCGTCGTGATGGGCGAGATGCTTGCCGTTGGCAAAGAGATCGGCCGAGGAATTCGTGCCGCGGAATTCAAGATAGTAGAGGTCGGCCGCAGGCAGCTCGGCGCGCTTCAGAGTCTTCTTATAGAGGCAGGAGCCGCGGAAGTAGTCGTTTCCGCCGTCCTGGCCGTCCACCGCGTTAAAGCAGTGGGGCAGGTCCACGCGCTCCCCCTCGCGCACCGCAATGTCGGCGGTGTCCTTGACGAAGAGCCAATCCTTGTTCAGGTTTATGATGTTTCTCATAGCATTTCCTTTCCTTGAAAGAGGCGCCCGAGATGGTCAGGCGCCTCAAAAAGTCATACGATCAGGCCTCGGGGGTGGCTGTGCCGTTTCTTTCGGCAAGCTCGGCCGTCATGGTGTCAAGCGTTTTCTTATCCAGGTTGTAGATCACAGCAAGACCGATGAACTGGACCACCGCGCTGAAGAGGTAAAGGGCCGCGACCAGCCAGCACATGTTGTGCGCGGTTGTGGCGTCCTGACCAATGGTGCCGAGGCTCGACTGATAGCCAAGCCAGCCCATAAGGAGCAGCACCGCGGACGGGCCGATGCCCTGCGCCAGCTTACGGAAGAAGGAGTGGAGCGAATAGACCGTGCCCTCCTCACGCGTGCCGTACTTCCACTCGTTGTAGTCGATGGCATCGCCCATCATGGCCCAGGACACGCAGGTGTAGACACCCATACCGACGCCGTAGACCACAAGACCGAGGAGG
The DNA here is from genome assembly GCA_017500625.1 of Clostridia bacterium. The sequence goes on from JAFVYX010000168.1 coordinate 1,884, forward strand.
TAGACGGCCAGCGCCGCCATCTTGTTGCCGATGAGCGGGAAGATCATCATGATGACAGCACCGCCGATCGAGGCGATGGTGCCGACCACCGAGGACTCTTTTTTCCCGTACTTCTTGACGATCTTCGTGATGAAGGGCATAAAGAAGAGCATCGGAAGGAAGCCGATCATCTGCACAAGGCCCGAAAGCGAGGCCATCTGGAAGTAGGTGGCAAACATGATCGTGGTCGCCGTGGTGGCAGCGTTCATACCAAGGAACATACCCATCGCGGCCAGCGTAGCGCCGACGGCGGGGCGGTTCTTCATAAACTTACCAAAGGCATGGAAGATGTTCATTTTGCCGCCGCCCTCGGTGGTCCTGACCTGGCTCTCGTCCACGCGCACCGTGATCATCTTGATCATAAAGAGGAAGGCAAGGAAGCCGAGAATGCCCATAATGAGCGCCGCCCAGAAGACGCGCTCGCCCAGCAGGATCTCCATCGGGCTGCCCGTCAGGGGGTTCAGCACCTCGTCGCCGATCTCGTACGCCTGCCCCGCGTTGGGAGTGCCCGCGGGATACGCATGGAATTCCCCGGGGGCAAACTTGTCCTCGGCGCCCTCGGGAACCACGATGCTCTCAAGGAAGTTGGTCGTGCCGTCGTAGGTCACCTTGCGCCAGATGAGCATGGGGAGAATGATGTTCGGCAGAAGGTTGCCGATCATCGAGCCGATCGAGCGCCAGGTCGAAAGCTGGGCGCGCTCACCCGCGTCCTCGGTCACCACCGAGAGCATCGAGCCGTAGGGAACGTTGGCGATCGTGTAGAAGGCATCCCAGACGATGTAGCCGAGGATAAAGAGAATGGCCTTCAAAACGAGCGGGGCCTTCGGGAAGGGTAAAAAGACCATCGCCCCTCCGACCAGCAGACCGCAGGCGCCGATGAAGATGTAGGTCTTGAACTTGCCGATCCGATACTTTCTCTTGTCGTGGTCGATGAGCGTTCCGATCAGGGGATCGTTCACGGCGTCCCAGATCTGGACGATGAGAAGCAGGGCGGAGAGGAGTCCCGTTTCCAGCATCATATAAACGAGCCAGAAGGTCTGGACCGTGCTTTTGAGCGAAAAGCTCATGTTGCAGCCAAGGTCACCCGCGGCATAGGCCAGCTTGTCCCTTATGCCGAATTTGCGGTGCCCGTTGGCATCAAGTTGGATCTCTTTTTTCACTAGTCGTTTCTCCTTGTTTTTTGTTTTTGGGGAAGCGCTCGTATTTATTATGTCATATTTTTTTGGAAAAAGCAAGAATGAAATGTGAAAAATGATGAAATTTCGAGGGGTTGCGTCTTTCTTTTTCAACAAAAGAACGAAAAGGAAAAGAAAGAAAACAAAAACGACGCGTTTTGTTTACAAACGCGTCGTTTTGGATCAGGCCTCCTCCAAGAGGATCTCGCGGATCGTGGCGATCTCTTCGCCTGTCACGCCCGCGGCGAGGAGATAATCCTCCACCTTTTCGGAAAGCGTCTCGCCGTCATAGGCCGCGATTGCGGACAAAAGCCCGAGATAACTCTGGCTGTTGCGGCTCCGCACACCGAAGAGCGAGAGGGTGGTCAGCTCAAAATCGTCGGCAAGATCGGTCTCGGAAACACCGAGCAGGGCATTGACAAGGAAGGCAACGGTGCCCGTGCGGTCGGCGCCGCCCATGCAGTGAAAGTACATCGGGTAGTGACGTCTGTCGGCCAGGAACGCAAAAACGTCACGCATCACGGGCAGAATATAGATGCCGTTGTGGTAGGCCGAAAAGGGGACGTTTCGATAATAATCGGCACCGAGGGGATCCTTGGGCTGCGCCGTCGGGCCGCGCAGATCGAGGATCGCGCGGATTCCAAGAACCTGGCGCACGGTGGCAAGGCCCGCCTCGGTGGCGTTGATCTTACCGCCGATCTCGGAGCCGCGGAAAAGGAGCCCCTGGCGCACGCGACGCCCGTCCTTCGTTTTCCAACCGCCGCAGTCGCGGACGTTGGTCGCCCCCTCCACGGTAAGAAAGCGCGGCGCGCGGTCGGCGGTGGTCACGGTGATGACGTCGGAGACCTCGCTCTCGGTCCGCACACGGAGATAATAGCGCGTGCCGAGCTTCAGATTGACGGCAAAGGCCTCGCCCTCGCCGCAGGCGGTGAGGGGAGAGGAAAGGTCCTCGCTCTCGGAGACCTCCAGCGTGGCTTCAAGGCGCGGCTCCCACGTTACGGTCAGCCCCGCCCCCAGCGAGCGGTCGCGTTGCGTCTTGAATTCAAGAGAAAGCCACGCGTAGGACGTGGCGTTCTTGACACGGGAACGGTCGGAGTCCAGAAACTGCCGTTGGACCGAGCTTTGGATCTGTACCGTGTCGCCGTTTTTGGGGGACGTGATGCGTATCATAATGTCCTCCTTACTTTTGGCCGATCGCGGCGTAGATCTTCTCCCAGCGCTCGCAAAAATCCTCGGTCGAGAGATCGGGCGCAAAGCCGATGCGGAGATAGCCCTTGATGGCAGGTAGGCGCCAATCGTCGGTTTTGAGGTGCGCCGTTTCCATACCCTCGTCCTTCAGGACGTACTCGGCGAGGCGACAGAGAAGCGTGCCGTAGCCACGGCCACGGGAGCCCTCGCGGCAGGCGACCATATGAATCAGTCCCTCCCGCCTCTCATAGTCGCACACCACCGTCAGCGTGGCCTCCGCCCGTCCGTTCTCAAGAACGAAGAAGCATTTGTCCTCGGAGTAGTGGGGAAGCGCCGTCATCGTTTCTCGGTAATAGGCAGGCCCCTCGCGCTTTTCGGAAAGGCCGTACTGCACGATGTCGAGCCAGGCGTCCATAGCCCCCGAAAGCTCGGGGAAGCGCACGATCTCAACCCCCGCCGTCACAGCGGGATAGGCGACCGCTCTCCCATCGTTTTTCCAGTGCATCTTCAGCTGCTCCATACGGCACCTCGCAGTTTTTTCTCATTATATCATACACGCTCCCCTTTTGCAATCCTCTACCCTCAAAAAAGGGATTTTTACCGCAAGAAGGCCTTGCTTTGCTTGAAACGATGCCGAGTGCAAGCGCGCCAAAGACGGGCAAAAAGGAAAAATCCGAAAGCAGCGCTTTCGGATTTTTGCGAAAGAGAGACCAAAAGGTGTGTAAAGGTAGGTAAGAACAGCGAAAGGGTGTGTGATTTCTCGCTGCTGTCAGCTCGATACATTGGAATTTGATGAAATTTAAACTACTCTTTCTTTTCTTCGTTTTCTTCATTTGCGTACTTTTTGAAAAAGTTTGACAACTGCTCGTCATAGCACCCGATAACACAAAATATCAATCCAAGTGGTACACCTATGATAAACAAGACATACCCAAAATCACCTTCGTACATAATTGCTCCCATTAACGCAATCATCA
>JAFVYX010000169.1 GCA_017500625.1 Clostridia bacterium
AAAAATAATAAATAACTTTTGGAGGAAAAAGCAATGGTTAAAATCAGACTGAGAAGAATGGGCGCGAAGAAGTCCCCCTTCTACCGTGTTGTTGTGGCTGACGAGCGTTATCCCCGTGACGGCCGCTTCATCGAGGAGATCGGCTACTACAACCCCATGACCACGCCCGCCGAGATCAAGATCGACGCCGAGCGTGCCGCCGCCTGGATCGCCAAGGGTGCCCAGCCCACCGATACCGTTAAGGCCCTGCTCAAGAAGAGCGCCTCCGCCGAGTAATCGGTAAGGGGTGGATTCGGCATGGATCTTAAGCAAATCCTGACCGACATCGCACGCGCCATCGTTGACACGCCCGACAGCGTTACCGTTGAGGAGACTGTCGACGGCGACGACATCACCTTCGTCCTCTCGGTTGCCGAGGAGGACACGGGTATGGTGATCGGCCATCACGGCAAGATCGCCAAGGCGATCCGTTCTGTGATGAAGGCCGCCGCCAACACCTGCGGCAAGCGTGTGACTGTTGAGATCAAGTGAAAAACAAAAAGACCTCTTACTGAGGTCTTTTTGTTTTTTCGTCAATGGCGTCCGAAAGGGCGATGAACTCCTCGGTGGAGAGGCATTCGCCGCGCACGGTGGGGCTGTGCCCCAGCGAGACGAGAAGCTCGGTGATGGCGGCCTTATCGAGGGACACGGCGCCCAAGAGGGCGTTGACCAGCGTTTTGCGGCGCTGGGCAAAGGCGGCGTGGATCACGCGGAAGAGGAGCGCCTCCGAGCGTACCGCCGGCGGCGTTTGGTAGAGATCGAGACGGACAACGGCCGAGGAGACCTTGGGGGGCGGAAGAAAGCACCCCGCCGAAACGGTAAAGAGACGCTCTACCCTGCCGTAATAGCCAAGCACCGCCGTGATCGCACCGTATTCTGCGGAGCCCGCCGCGGCGGCGAGACGGTCGGCCACCTCGGTCTGGATCATCACGGTCACCGAGGTGAGGGGGAGGTGCGACTCGAGAAGGCGCATCAGAATGGGCGTTGTGATGTAATACGGAAGATTGGCACACACGGCCACGGGGCGCCCCTCGGCTTCCCTCTCGATGAGGGCGCGAAGGTCGACCTTCATCACGTCGCCCTCGATGACGGTGACGTTACCGTAGGGCGCAAGAGTTTTTCCGAGAATGGGAATGAGGCCGCGGTCGATCTCGATCGCCACGACCTTACGGTAGCGCTCACAGAGCTTTTGCGTGAGGGTACCGATGCCGGGACCGATCTCAAGGATCATGGTGTCCTCGTCCTCGGCGGCCGCATCGGCAATGCGCTCAACAACGTCATGACGGATGAGAAAGTTCTGACCGAATTCCTTGCGGAAGGTGATGCCCGCCTCGCTCATCAGCTCGCGGATCACCGAGGGGGTGGTCAGCTCCATATCAAAGCAGCATCACGCCGGCCTCGGCGCAGATGCGGACGGTCTCCTCGTCCCAGACGCTGACCTGCACCTCGCCCACGTGGGCGCAGCCCATAAGGAGCAGGCAAAGGCGCGACTGACCGATGCCGCCGCCGATCGTGAGGGGGAGCTTGTCGGCCAGGAGCATTTGGTGGAAGGGCAGCTCGGCGCGGTCGGTACAGCCCGAAATGGCCAGCTGACGCGAAAGCGACTCGGCGTCTACGCGAATGCCCATCGAGGAGATCTCAAGGGCGCGGCCCAGCGTGTCGCACCAGAAGAAAAGGTCACCGTTCAGCGCCCAGTCGTCATAGTCGGGGGCGCGGCCGTCGTGCGGCTTGCCCGAGCGGAGAGCGCCGCCGATGCCGATGATAAAGGCGGTTTTATGCTCGCGGAGGAAGGCGGTCTCGCGCTCCGAGCCCGAAAGGGTGGGATAGAGATCCTCGAGCTCCTGGGAGGTCACGAAGGTCACCTCGCGCGAAAGGGTGGGGATAAGCTGAGGGAAGGCGGCGTGCAGGCGCTCGGCCGTATCGCAAATGGCACCGACGATTGAGGTGACGGTGGCCTTTAAGTAGTCCACGGTGCGGCTCTCGCGCGTGATGACCTTTTCCCAATCCCACTGGTCCACGTAGATCGAGTGGACGTTGTCCAGCTCCTCGTCACGGCGAATGGCGTTCATATCGGTGTAGAGCCCTTCCCCGACGGCAAAGCCGTAACGGGCGAGCGCCAGACGCTTCCATTTGGCGAGCGAATGCACCACCTCGGCCTCCTTGCCGACGGCGGGGATATCGAAGGACACGGGGCGCTCCTTACCGCTCAGATTATCGTTGAGGCCGGACGTGCCCGTGACAAACAAGGGCGCCGACACGCGCTTAAGGTTAAGCGCCGCAGCAAACTCGTGCTGGAAGGTCTTTTTGATCAGAGAGATCGCGCACTGCGTGCCGTACGCGTCAAGGCGGGGACGGTAGCCCGCAGGGATCGTGCATTTGTTCATAGGCGCACCTTGTGCCTTTCTTAAGGTTTTTGCCCCCTCTCCGTCGGCTACGCCGCCACCTCTCCCTGAGGGCGAGGCTTTTTACCTTCTGGAAGGTAATGGAACAAATTCGGGATGAAATTCTGCTAAATATGTTTACAAAACGCAAAAACTGTGATATAATAAAGATGCCAAA
>JAFVYX010000170.1 GCA_017500625.1 Clostridia bacterium
GATGCGCTGAAGGATAAGTTCAACGGCAAGGACGGCAAGCGCGCCGTCGTGCTTTGCGGCGGTACCGGCTGCCTTTCGTCGAATTCCGCCGAGATCCAGAAGAAGATCGCCGATCTCATTGCCGAGCGGGGTCTTGCCGACCGCGTTTCGGTCAACCAGGTCGGTTGCTTCGGCTACTGCTCGCAGGGCCCCTTTGTGAAGATCTATCCCGAGGACACCCTCTACCGTCTTGTGAAGCTTGAGGACGTTGAGGAGATCGTGGAAAAGGATCTTATCGGCGGTGAGGTCGTGGAGCGCCTGCTCTTCGTCGAGCCCGAGTCGGGCAAGCCGATCGCCCGTCAGGAGGACATCAACTTCTACAAGAAGCAGAAGAGAGTTGCCCTGCACGGCTGCGGCACGATCAACCCCGAGTCGATCGACGAGGCCCTGGGCTACGGCGCTTACGCCGGTCTTGCCCGCGCCCTGACCATGGACCGTGCCGACGTCATCAAGGAGGTCCTGGATTCGGGTCTCCGCGGCCGCGGCGGCGGTGGCTTCCCCACCGGTCGCAAGTGGCAGTTTGCCTTTGCTCAGGATAATGAGGACAAGTACGTCGTCTGTAACGGTGACGAGGGTGACCCCGGCGCCTTCATGGACCGCTCGATCCTCGAGGGCAACCCCCTGGCCGTCATTGAGGGTATGGCCATCGCCGGCTACGCCATCGGTGCGAAGAACGGCTACTTCTACGTCCGTGCCGAGTACCCGACGGCGGTCCGCCGCCTGCGCCTGGCCATTGAGCAGGCCAACGAGATCGGCCTGCTTGGCGACAACATCTTTGGCTCCGGCTTCTCCTTCCAGGCCCACATTCGTCTCGGCGCGGGCGCTTTCGTCTGCGGTGAGGAGACGGCGCTTCTCAACTCGATCGAGGGTCAGCGCGGTATGCCGCGTCCCCGCCCGCCCTTCCCTGCTGTGAAGGGTCTTTGGGGCAAGCCCACGATCGTTAACAACGTGGAGACGCTGGCCTGCGTGCCCTACATCCTGCGTGAGGGCGCGGCCAAGTTTGCCGAGTGCGGCACCGAGAAGTCGAAGGGCACCAAGGTCTTTGCCCTCGGCGGTAAGGTCAACAACGTCGGCCTTGTGGAGATCCCTATGGGTACCACCCTGCGCGAGCTTATCTATGACATCGGCGGCGGTATCCCCGGCGGCAAGACCTTCAAGGCGATCCAGACCGGTGGCCCCTCGGGCGGCTGTCTGACTGCCGAGTTCCTTGACGAGCCGATCGACTTTGATAACCTCGTTGCCAAGGGCTCTATGATGGGCTCGGGCGGTGCCATCGTCATGGACGAGGACAACTGCATGGTCGACGTTGCCAAGTTCTACATGGAGTTTATCTGCGATGAGTCCTGCGGTAAGTGCTCGCCCTGCCGTATCGGTACCAAGCGTATGCTGGAGATCCTGACCCGTATCACCGACGGTAAGGGCACCATGAAGGTTCTTGAGGAGCTGCGTGAGCTTGGCGAGACGGTCAAGACCAACTCGCTCTGCGCTCTCGGTCAGACGGCCGCGAACCCGATCCTATCGACGCTTGCCCACTTTGAGGACGAGTACATTGCCCACATCGTTGACAAGAAGTGTCCCGCCAAGGTCTGCAAGAACCTGATGCAGTACAAGATCGTTCCCGAGAAGTGCAAGGGCTGCAGCCTCTGCGCGCGCAAGTGCCCTGTGAACGCCATTTCGGGCGAGATCAAGTCGCCCTTTGTGATCGATGCCGACAAGTGCATCAAGTGCGGCCTCTGCATTGCCTCGTGCAAGTTTGGCGCCATTATCAAGGACTAAGAGAGGAGATCGAAAATGGCTAACGTGAATATTAAGATCGAAGGTCAGCCCTACGTTGTTGAGGAAGGCCTGACCATTCTGGAGGCCGCCCGTATCTGCGGCTACGAGATCCCCTCGCTTTGCGCCTTCAACCACGGCGAGTGCTCCCGCGGCTCCTGCCGCGTGTGCCTTGTTGAGGCCACCGGCGCCCGCGGCCTTGTGGCGGCGTGCGTGTATCCTGTGGCCGAGGGCATGGAGATCCGCATCTCGAGCCCGAAGGCAGCGGCGGCCCGCCGTACCTCGGTGGAGCTTTTGCTCTCCAACCACAACAAGAACTGCCAGCAGTGCTCGAAGAACGGCAACTGTGAGCTTCTGCACGTGGCAAAGCTCACGGGTGCCCGCGAGGATATGTTTGAGGGCGAGAAGACCCCTGTAACGGTCGACCGCCTCACCCCCTCCATCACCCGTGACACCTCCAAGTGCGTGCTTTGCGGTCGCTGCGTTGAGCGCTGCAAGAACGCCCACGGTCTCGGCATTCTCGGCTTTGAGAACCGTGGCTTTGCCACCATCGTGGCTCCCGCCGGTAACCGTTCCTTTGCCGAATCGCCCTGCATCCTCTGCGGTCAGTGCGTAAGCGTTTGCCCCACCGGCGCGCTTGCCGAGATCTCCGAGATCGCCAAGATCGACAAGGCCATGTCCGAGGGTAAGCACGTTGTTGTGCAGACGGCGCCCGCCGTCCGCGCCGCGCTTGGCGAGGAGTTTGGCATGAAGATCGGCACGGCCGTCACCGGTAAGATGGTCGCCGCTCTCCGCCGCCTTGGCTTTAACAAGGTGTACGACACGAACTTTGCCGCTGACCTCACGATCATGGAGGAGGCCACCGAGCTTCTCGGCCGTGTGAAGAACGGCGGCAAGCTCCCGATGATCACCTCCTGCTCGCCCGGCTGGGTCAACTACGCCGAGTACTACTACGGTGATCTTCTCGGTCACCTCTCCTCCTGCAAGTCGCCTCACGAGATGATGGGCGCGATCCTCAAGTCCTACTACGCCGAGCGTAACGGCCTTGATCCCAAGGATATCTTTGTGGTCTCGATCATGCCCTGCACGGCAAAGAAGTACGAGAAGGATCGTCCTCAGCTCCAGAAGGACGGCATTAAGGACGTGGACGCCGTTCTCACCACCCGTGAGCTTGGCGACCTCATCAAGCGCTCGGGCATCAACTTTGCCAAGCTCCCCGACGAGGATTTCGATGCGGACCTTATGGGCGATTACTCCGGCGCCGGCGTCATCTTCGGTGTGACGGGTGGCGTTATGGAAGCGGCTCTGCGTACCGCCTACTTCGTGCTTGAGGGCAAGGAGTACAAGGACATCGCCTTTACCGCGGTCCGCGGCTTTGACGGTATCCGCGAGGCCACCATCACCATGGGCGGTATCGACGTTAAGGTTGCCATTGCCCACGGTATGAAGAACGCGAAGCCCCTCCTCGACGATATCCGTGCGGGCAAGTCGCCCTACACCTTCATCGAGATCATGGGTTGCCCCGGCGGCTGCATCTGTGGCGGCGGTCAGCCCTTTGTCCGTCCCTCGCTCCTCCCGAACGAGGATCCCGACATTCTCGATACGTACAAGGATAAGCGCGCTGCGGCTCTTTACAGCGAAGATGAGCGTCAGGTCATTCGCCAGTCGCACAACAACGCGCAGATCAAGAAGCTGTACGAAGACTACCTCGGTGAACCCAACTCTCACAAGGCGCATGAGCTTCTTCATACGACCTACGAGGCCCACACCGAGCGCTACCGCTAACGAAAAGGAACGGAGTGCCACGGCACTCCGTTCTTGCTTTATTCAGGAAGGAAGGTCTTTAGAATGAAACGAATTCTCACCGTGCAGGACATCTCCTGCGTGGGAAAATGCTCTCTGACCGTCGCTCTGCCGATCATCTCGGCCATGGGGATCGAGTGTGCGATCCTGCCGACGGCGGTCCTCTCCACCCACACCATGTTCCGCGGCTACACCTTCCGCGATCTGACCGACGACCTTGACGGCATCATCGATCACTGGGTGGCCGAAGGGCTCGACTTCCGTGCGGTCTACACGGGCTATCTCGGCTCGCAAAGGCAGCTCGACATCGTGTCCCGCCTCTTTGACCTTTACCGCGGCGGTTACCGTGTCGTCGACCCTGTCATGGCCGACAATGGCCGCCTCTATCCCGGCTTCACCGAGGAGTTCGCTGCGGAGATGGCTAAGCTCTGCGGCAAGGCCGACATCATTCTGCCCAATATGACCGAGGCCTCCTTTATGCTCGGCGTGCCCTATCCCGGCACCGACTACGACGAGGCGTACGTCCGTGATATGCTGAAGAAGCTGGCCGCCCTCGGCCCAAGGATCGCCGTTCTCACGGGTGTGAGCCTTGAGGCGGGCAAGCTGGGCGCCATGGCCTACGACAGCGAGCATGACGAATACTTCACCTACTGCCGCGAGCATCTCCCTGCTGCCTTCCACGGCACAGGAGACATCTTTGCCTCGGCCTTCACCGGCGCCCTTGTGCGCGGTGGCGATTACAAGGAAGCGCTTCGCGTGGCCGCCGATTACACGGTGGAATGCATTGCGCTGACGCTCGCCAACCCCAACCACGTCAATTACGGTGTAGAGTTTGAGCGTGCGATCCCCTACCTTTGCGAGAGGATCGGAAAATAACTCCAAAAGCCAACCGCCCTTGTGTAAGCTTTACACAAGGGCGGTTTTTTTGTGAGCATCACTTATTCTGCCGCAGTCGGAATGGCGGCAGACAAAAGCTCGGCCGAGTGACGCGCGACCGTGACGGCCCCCTCACGCGCACGGCGGACGGCGCGGAGAAAGCCGCGGTAGGCGGCGGGGTGCGCCCCGTGGAGATCGCTCCCGAAGGCGGCCACGGCCTCCGCCCTCACCATGGCGCGGAAGTAACGGGCGCGTTGCGAAAGACCAAGAAGCGCCACGGCGTTGATCTGATAAAGAAGGCGTGAGCTTTCGAAAAGGTATTCGAGGTCGGTGATGGGGTAACGGTCGATGTGGGCAAGGAGGGGGGTCACCCCCGACTTTGAGATGCGCTCCACCGTGCGGACGCACTCGCGCGACCAGCCGCCAAGCGGCATTTCGAGAAGCAGAATATCGCTGCCCTTGATGCAAAGGCGAGAAAGCCCCTCCATCTCGTCAAGGCCGGGAGTCACAAGCACCTCGGCGCCGAGATAAAGCGTGGGCCCCTCGGGCAAGGCGGTGAGAAGGGCGCGGGCGGCCTCGTCACGGCGAGCGAGAAACTCCTCCACCGACGTCTCCTTATGGGCGTAGAAATGCGGCGTAGCCACAACACCGGCAAGACCCGCGGCCGTCATCAGGCGGCGCTGGGCGACCGCCACCGACAGCGAGGGGCTGCCGTGATCCACGCCGGGCAGGCAATGCGCGTGAAAGTCGATGAGCCCCGGAGGGCAAGTGCGCCGCATTCAGCGCGTCCCCGTAGAGCCGAAGCCGCCGGCACCGCGCGCGGTATCGTCAAGCGATGCGCACTCGGAAAACTCGGCGGTGATATACGGCACGATGAGAAGCTGGGCGATACGCTCCAGGGGCTCGACCGTGGCGGGGGCGGCGGCGTGGTTGTGGAGCGCCACCATAAGCTCACCGCGGTAATCGGCGTCAATGACACCGACCTTGTTGGCGGGGGCCAGACCGCGCTTGGTGGCAAGGCCGCTGCGGGCGCAGATGAGCCCCACCGTCCCCTCGGGGAGAGCGACCGCCACACCCGTGCGGACAAGGAGGGTTTCCCCGGGAGCGACCGTCACGGGGGCGTCAAGAAGGGCATAAAGATCGGCACCGGCCGCCGCGGCACTCCCGTAGGTGGGAATCTTCGCGCGCTCATCGAGACGATGGATCCTGACCGTTTGCTTCATAATGCTTACCTCGCATGTATATCATAACACAATCATTATAGCATAGTTATCGCGCCATTGCAAGAGGCGGCACTATTTTGAGATTGCGAAAATGTTTCGTAAGGTTTGGGGTTGCTTTTTCCGAGGGGCGGTGGTACAATGAAAATACACTGAGATAGGGGGAAGAGTTGCCGTGATAAAGCGCCGGGAAATAGACTTCACACATGGTCCGTTGCTAAAAAACATGATACTGTACGCCCTGCCGATCATCGGGGTGAACGTGCTGCAGCTTCTCTTTACCGCGGCCGATCTCTCGGTCCTTGGCATCGTTACGAAAAACGATAGCGCGATTGCCGCCGTGGGTGCCTCCACCAACATCGTGAACCTTCTGGTCGGTGCCTTTACGGGCCTGACGCTGTCCGCCAACGTGGCGGTGGCGCGGTGCAAGGGCGCCAAGGACATGGAAAAATCCCGCCGCTTTGTGGGCACCTCCATGTTTTGCAGCATCTTCTTCGGTCTTATCATTACGGTGGTGGGCATCCTCTGCGCCGAATCCTTTCTCCGCTGGACCGACTGCCCCGAGAGCGTGCTTCCCTACGCCGCTACCTACCTCCGCATCTACTTCCTCGGCGCTCCCGTCCTCCTCATTTACAACTTCAGCGCCTCGATCCTGCGCGCCGTAGGCGATACCGTGCGCCCCCTGTACTTTCTGATCATCGGCGGTGCCATGAACGTTGTGCTCAACGTTTTCTTTGTGGCGGTCGTCGGCTGGGACATTGAGGGCGTGGCCGTGGCCACCGTGGCCTCCAACGCCTTTTGCGCCGTGGCCACGTTGACGGTCATCCTGAAAAACGACGGCTATGCCAAGCTTGAGCGCCGCTACTTCCGCATTTCGCGTGAGGAGCTGCGGGAGCTTTTGGTGGTCGGTCTGCCCTTGGCGCTCTCCAAATCGCTCTTTTCCATTGCCAACGTCCTGACGATCACCGAGATCAACCGCCTCGGCGAGGCCGCCACCACCTCGTATTCTGTCACCAAGGAATTCGATGGCTTTATTCTTGAGGCCTCCCACGCGATCGGTGCCGCCAACCTGGCTGTGGTCAGCCAAAACTACGGCGCCCACCGTATGGACCGAGTGAAGCGCGTGCTTGGCATCACGTTTTTGCTTCAGCTGGCGGTATGCGGCACGCTGGGCGTGGCTCTGCTCTTTGTCGGACGGTCGCTCTGCTCGATCCTCACCGACACCGAGCTGGTGCTTGACCTTTGCTTTGTCCGCATCACCACGGTCAGCATCGCCTATATCTTCAACGGCTCGATCTCCATGGTTCAAGAGGGGATCCGCGGTATCGGGTATTCCTTCACCTCGCTCATGAACTCGATGTTCTCCAACATCGTGATCCGCATCATCTATCTGAAGCTGGTGCTTCCTCACCTGATGATCGAGGGAGAGATCGCCTACAACCTCCGTATGATCTATCTCCTCTACCCCGCCTCGTGGATCCTCGGTACCTTCTCCGGCCTTGCGATCCTCCTTGTCCTTTATCGACGGGTCAAGCGCCGCTTTGCCGCTGAAGCCGCCACCGCGCCCGTCCCCGCTACCGCGGGATAATACAAAAAAGCGCCCCAAGGGGCGCTTTTTTCTTTGGTATGGCCGCAGGCGTACAAGCGGTCGTCAAGCGCGTGGGAACGGAGATAGAAAAAAGCAAGCACAACGTGCTTGCTTTTTTTCGGTTATGCCGAAAGTATAATGCTTTGGCTCGGGCTAAAAATTCCGAGCAGAAATCTTCGCTCCCACGCCGCAGGCGTACTTTCGTACGTCAAGTGCGCGAGAGGCGCGATAGAAAAAGAGGTGGCAAAAGCCACCTCTTTTTTCGGTTATGCCGAAAGTATAATGCTTTGGCTCGGGCTAAAAATTCCGAGCAGAAATCTTCGCTCCCACGCCGCAGGCGTACAAGCGTACGTCAAGCGCGTGGGAACGGAGATAGAAAAAAAGCAAGCACTTCGTGCTTGCTTTTTTTCGGTTATGCCGAAATTTTTGCCCGAGAGAGATTACTTAATCTCGACCTCGGCACCGGCAGCCTTAAGCTCCTCGGCAACCTTGTCGGCCTCTTCCTTCGTGACGCCTTCCTTAACGGTCTTGGGAGCGCCCTCGACCATGTCCTTGGCCTCCTTCAGGCCGAGACCCGTGATGTTACGGATCGCCTTGATGACGTCAAGCTTTTTGTCGCCAAAGGCCTTGAGGATAACGTCGAACTCGGTCTTCTCCTCAGCGGCGGGAGCGGCGGCACCGGCAACGGCAGCACCGGCAACGGCAACGGGAGCGGCGCTGACGCCGAACTCCTCCTCGAGAGCCTTCACAAGGTCGGCAAGCTCGAGAATGGTAAGAGCCTTAACTTCTTCGAGAATCTGGGTGATCTTTTCGCTAGCCATGATAATTTAACCTCCGATTAAAATCGTTCTTTCTTTTTTGTTTTTTGTTTTTTGGTTGGTTACGCTACGCGGAGCGTGGGATCAGGCCTCGGCAGGGGCGGCTTCGCTGTCCTTGTCGATCTTGGCCTGGAGAACGCGGGCAAAGCTGTAAAGGGGCGCCATCATGCTGCCGAGCATCTTCGCAATGAGAGTCTCACGCGAGGGAATATCGGCAAGAGCCATAACACCGTTCTGATCCAGAACCTCACCCTCAACGAAGCCGGCCTTGATCTCAAAGGTCTCCACCTTCTCGGCGTATTCCTTCATGATCTTAGCGGCGGCAACGGGATCGTCCTGGCTGACGGCCAGCGCGGTCATACCGACGAGATGCTCCTTGAGAGCGCCGAAGCCGACCTCATCACAGGCGCGGCCCGTGATCGAGTTCTTCAGAACGGCGTACTCAACACCCGCGGCGCGAAGAGCGGCGCGAAGCTTGGTATCGTCCTCGACGGTAATGCCTTCGTACTTCACAAGCACACCGGCAGATGCGGTACGCATCTTACCTGCCAGGGCTGCGACGGCTTCCTGCTTTGCGGCAAGAATCTTCTGACTGGGCATTTCATTTACCTCCGTATGAAATAAAAAAATCCTTTTCCCGACGCCAACGCCGATAGAAAAGGAAAACAAACCGCCAAAGCGGGAATTTTTCACATTTCACCTCGGCAGGTTGGTGCTCAGCACTTTTACGGGAACCTGCTGTCTTTGGATCAACATGAGTATTATACACACTTTCCCCTCACTTGTCAAGGGGTTTGAGAAAAAAATTTAAAGAGGGGCGGCCTCATCGGCCCACCCCCCTGTCGCGCGGCATAAAGAGAAGGAAGGAAAGGAAGACAAGAAGCGCCGTAAGACCGCTGACCAGCACCTCCCCGAAGGTGATCGTCAGAATGTCGTTGGCCACGTAGCGGACGACAAGGTAGAGGTACAGCTGAGCGAGGGCGACCTGCAAAAAGGAGAGGAGCATCGTGATGAAGTTCTTGCCTGCGCCGTTCAGACCACTGGAGACGGGAGAGGAGAAAGAAACGAGAAGGGGGGTGGGGGAGAGGTAAAGAAAGAGTCCCGCCGCGGTGACGGCAATGGCGGCATTGTCAATGAAGATGTACGGCAGCTCCTCCGCCAATACCAGGCGGAGAAGGACGAGGGGCAGAGTGACCGAGACAGAAAGCCCCAGCGCCATGTACACACCGCGGCGCGCCCTTTTGATCCTTCCTGCGCCGAGGTTCTGGGAAACGAAGGTGGCCGTGGCACCGCCAAGGGCGGCGGTGGGCTGAGTAAAGAAGACCGCCAGCTTATTGTAGGTGGTGTAGCTGCCCATCACCAGGGCCTGCTCTCCGTCCGCCCCCGCAATGTACGACTGCATCAAAGCCGCCGAGACCGAGCCGACCGAGCGGGTGAGGGCGGCGGGAACAGCCAGGGCCAGCATCCCCAAAAAGAGCGCCCGATCGAGCCGCAGACGGCGGAGCGAGAGGCGGACGGGCGCCTCGGTACGGAAAAGGACCGTGACCGTCATCACGGCGGCCACCAGCTGGGCGATCACGGTAGCCCATGCCACGCCTGCCACGCCAAAGTCAAAGACGAAGACGAAAAGAGAGTCGAGGACGATGTTGATGACCGAGGCAGTGGCAAGAAAGACGAAGGGGCGGCGCGTGTCACCGATGGAGCGTAAAAGCCCTGCCCCCATATTGTAAACGAGCATCGGGGTCAACCCCGCAAAGAAGATGAGAAGGTAGGTGCGGGCGTGACGGTAGATCTCGGGATCGCCGTCCTCGCCGAGGAGAAAGCGGAGCGCGAGGGGCGCGGCCAAAAGCCCCACGGCGGTCAGAACGGCACCAAGGATCAGGGTGAGGGTCATGGCGGTGTGCGCCGCGCGGGACACACGCTCCCGATCGTGCGCGCCAAAGACGCGCGCCGTCAGGATCTCCGCGCCGGCCGCAAAGCCCCAGAAGACGGCGACGATCGTTTGGATCACGCCCGAAAGACTGCCGACAGCGGCGTATGCCTCGGTCTGGCCCGAGCGCCCCAGCACCCAAGCGTCCACCATATTGTAGAGGTACATAAAAATGTTCCCGCAAAGCACGGGAAGGGCATAACGGATAAGAAGCGAGGAGATCCTGCCCTCGGTCATATCCAGCTCATGACGGGCACCGAAAAAACGCTTGAAAGACAAACGCATAGCCTTGCCTCCTTACAACGGTTCTCCGCCCTCATTATACGCCTTTTGCAGGCGTTGTCAAGGGGGTTTTCGTTTTTTTTGAAAAAGCTTTACCTCACGGCGGCTTTGCCCTTGCCTTTCTTTCTTTTTTGTGGTATAATTCGAGTATTAAGAGCCGAGGTAACGCCTATGACAACGATGCTGACCGCCTTTACCACTGTGGTAATGATGC
Organism: Clostridia bacterium; assembly: GCA_017500625.1. Next base: position 10,544 of record JAFVYX010000170.1, read on the forward strand.
TGCTCTATGCCCTGCCGGGCTTTTTGTTCATTAAGACGAAGGCACTTTCGGCGGCCTCGATCACGCCCTTCTCCAAGCTTTTGATGTACGTCTGCCAGCCACTGCTCCTCATCTACACGATGACGCGCGTGGAGTACACCCCCTCGTTGCTCGGTGAGATGGGCCTCATTCTCCTCGTGACGCTCCTGATCCAGGTGGGTATGATCGGGCTGTTCTACTTCCTTTTCCGCAAGAAAATGGCCGACGCACGCTTCCGCATCTACACCGTGGCAACGGCACTCGGGAATTACGCCTTTATAGGGATCCCGATCCTTGAGGCCGTCCTGCCCGAATTCCCGAATACCCTGGCCTGCTCCGCCATGTGCTCGCTCTCGATCAATATGGTGGCGTGGACGGCGGGGTGCGCCGTCATCTCGCGTGACCGCCGCTACATCAGTCTCAAGAAGATCTTTCTCAATCCCGCGCTCATCGGCTTTTACGTGGCGCTGCCCTTCTTCTTCACCAACCAGACGCCGGGCTCGGTCATTCACCCGATGCTGGACGAGATGATCGTGATGCTGGGGCGCATGGCGACGCCGCTTTGCATGATCATTATGGGCATGCGCCTGGCCGTAACGCCCTACCGCGCGGTCTTTGGAAAGCCCGCGCTTTACCTCATCATTGCCGTCAAGCAGATCCTTCTGCCTTTAGCCACCTTTGGTCTCCTCCTTCTTCTCCCCCTCTCGTCCGAGCTTTCGCGGGCGCTCTACGTGCTTATCGCCTGCCCTGTGGCAGCCGTGGTACAGAACTTTGCCGAGCTGCTCGGTGAGGGGCAGGAGACAGGCGCGGGAATCGTGCTGCTCGGTACGACGCTGTCGGCGCTGACGATCCCGCTGATGGTGCTCCTCTTGCCCCTGCTGTAAGGCGATCCCAAAGAAAAAGCGCCCCGCTTTTCGCGGAGCGCTTTTTCTATTTCATAGAAAGAAGGAGATCCACCGCCTCGGCGGGC
>JAFVYX010000171.1 GCA_017500625.1 Clostridia bacterium
GGGACTCGGCTATATTCAGATCGGTCAGTCCTCGACCACGCTTTCGGGCGGCGAGGCACAGCGCATCAAGCTGGCCACCGAGCTTTCCAAGCGCAGTACGGGCAAGACCGTGTATATTCTCGACGAGCCGACCACCGGCCTCCATACCCACGACGTCAAGAGGCTGATCGAAATGCTGACCCGTCTGGTGGAGGCGGGCAACACGGTAATCGTGATTGAGCACAATCTGGATGTGATCAAGTGCGCCGACCATCTGATCGATCTCGGCCCCGAGGGGGGCGACGGCGGCGGCCTTCTGGTGGCAAGCGGTACGCCCGAAGAGGTGGCGCAGTGTGAAAATTCCTACACGGGACAGTATTTGAAAAAGCTGTTTGACAGGGAACAAGACAGACGAAAGGAGAAACGCGGATGAAAAAGACCATGCGTATCATCGGACGGGCGGCGGCTCTGCTGCTGCTTGTGGCCGTGTCCTTTTTACTGATTCTGTATCAGATGGGCTATTACGATTTTTCCTTCATCAAGCGTCCGCCCGGAGCGCTGATGGGCGACGGAAGCGCGTTCCTTGGCCGCGGCGAAGACGGCGGGAGCGAGGGCGGGACGCTTTTGCCTTCTGCGCCCCCCGAGGAGAACATCCGCGACGTGTTTGACCAGAACGCCGCGCTGAAGGAAGACAAGGGCGATTATGAGAGCAAAAATGCCAAAATCCCCTCCGCCGACCGCTTTCTGGCGGCGGGATGGGAGAGGACAACCGAGGACTTTGCCGCCTCGGATATGCGGCTTCTGCGGGTGACGCCCGAGAGTGAATTGCCAAGCGTCTTTTCCTTCGGCAAAATGACCGTGAAGGAGCCGATGCGGGTGGAATCGCCCGACGGCGGCTATGACACGGTTTTAAAGGTGTACGAGACCGACCGCCCCGCGCTGACGTTGTATATGGGCAGTCTTTTTGCCGACGATGGGAAGAAAACCGCTCTGCTGTCGTCCGACGGCGAGATGCTCATCGCCAAAATCGACCGCGACAAGCTCCTGCCCGCCTACCGCCGAACCGTTGACGGCGCGCCCCTCTACCTCTACGAGGGCGGGTACTATAAGTTGGCCGAGGGGACGGGGCTTCTCCTTGCGGTTGAGGAGAGCGAGGTAAGAGACACCGCGCTGTTCTTCGACTACCCCGAACACTACGGTCTCTCCGACGGCAAGATTTTCGTCTTCTTCGACGAGGAGAGCGGGCTTTACGGCTACCGCGATGCCGAGGGCGAAACGCTGATCGAGCCTGCCTTTGAAAAAGCCTACGAATTCGGCGAAAGTGCGTATGCCGCCGTCATCGACGAGGGTGTGCAGAAGTTCATCGACCGAAGCGGACGGGTTGTGATCGATGCGTTCGGCTGGCTGTACTACAACCAGCGCCGCGAGGTCTTCGACGGCTACTACGCCCCCGATACGACGGGGCTTGAGTCGCTCGGTATGTTCTATTTTGATGAGGGACTTGTGCGGGTGCGGAGACATCTGATCGACTACTACCACCGCACCAAGACCGCCGACGACATGGATCTTCTGCTCTATGAAAACGGCGAGGCGTTTCCCCTGCCCGGCGGCTATACGCTGGTCGGCTATGCCGACGGCGCGGTGCTGTTGGAGAAGGAGGGGAAGTTTGGCTTCCTCGACCGCACCGGATACTGGATCGCCCAGCCGATCTACACCGTTGCTTCTCCCTTCTCGGAGGGACTGGCCGCCATCGGCTTTGCGGGCGGTAAAATGGGGATGATCGACGCCGAGGGCAACGTGATTCTTCCCTTTGTGTATGACTATGTGTCGCCCTGCTCGAGCGGCGTGGTTGTGACGTTTGAAAAGGACCACGGCTGGCAGATTTTTCAGAAGCTGAAGCAGGGTTAATTTTGTCGGAAAACGTTTAAAAGACGCTTCGCGTTGTTTCGATTGAACGTTTTTAAAAGATCAAAGAAA
>JAFVYX010000172.1 GCA_017500625.1 Clostridia bacterium
CGCGCTCTACGGCAGCCACGACGGCCCCCTGACGGGCGAGACGGTGGTTTTCGATATCGAGACCACAGGCCTTTCGGTCGCCACCTGCCGCATCACCGAGATCGGCGCCGTCCGCATTCGTGACGGCGAGGTGCTAAAGACCTTTAACACCCTCGTCAACCCCGAGATCCCGATCCCCCCGATCGTCGTAGAGAAAACGCACATCACCGACGAAATGGTGAAGGACGCCCCCAAGGTTCCCGAGGCATTGCAAAGTTTTCTTGACTTTATCGGCGATGCTCCTCTCGTAGCGCACAACGCGAACTTTGACGTCGGCTTTATCCGCGCGGCAGCCGAGGAATGTGGCTATCCCTTCAAAAATCCCTATCTTGACACCCTCTCGCTCTCGCGTTACCTGAACCCGAAGCTTCCGAAGCATACCCTCGATGCCGTGGCCAAGCACTATGACCTCGGCGACTTCAACCACCACCGCGCCTCGGACGATGCCGAGATGCTGGCCCGCATCTATTTCCCTATGCTGGAGCAGCTCTCGGAGGAGGGCATTCACAGCTTTGCCGAGGTCACGGCCGCGATGAGCGATTCGTCCGACCCCCGTCGCCTGCGCCCCTACCACATGATCCTGTACGCCCAGAACGCTACGGGCCTCAAAAACCTCTATAAGCTCGTTTCCTACGGCTATCTCCATTGCTTCCAGCGCTTCCCGCGTATCCCCAAGAGCGTGCTGGACAAGCACCGTGAGGGGCTCCTCATCGGCTCGGCGTGTGAGGCGGGCGAGCTGTTCTGCGCTCTCCTTGACAACCGCTCGGAGGACGATATCCGCACGATCGTCGAGTATTACGATTACCTTGAGATCCAGCCGATCGGCAACAACCGCTTCCTGATCGCCAACGGCAAGGTGCCCGACGAGGACGCTCTCCGTAACCTCAACCGCAAGATCGTGGCGCTCGGCAAGCGCTACAACCGCCCCGTGGTCGCCACGTGCGACGCGCACTTCCTCAACAAGGAGGACGAGATCTACCGCAAGATCCTTCTCGCGGGCATGAAATTCCAGGACGCTGACCGCGACATTGGGCTGTATCTGCGCACCACGCGCGAGATGCTCGATGAGTTCGCCTATCTCGGCGAGGCCACGGCGCGTGAGGTCGTCATCACCAACACGCAGGCGATCGCCGATAGGATCGAGGACCTGCGCCCGATCCCCAAGGGCAACTATCCGCCGCATATGGACGGCGCCGAGGAGGAGCTGCAAAAGCTCTGCTGGGACCGCGCTCACGAATGGTACGGCGATCCCCTTCCCGAGCTTGTCCACAATCGCCTCGATAAGGAGCTGACCTCGATCATCAAAAACGGCTTTGCCGTTCTCTATATGATCGCCCAGAAGCTCGTCTGGTACAGCGAGAGTCTTGGCTACCTCGTCGGCTCGCGCGGCTCGGTCGGCTCGTCCTTCGTCGCCAGCATGGCGGGTATTTCGGAGGTCAACCCCCTGCCGCCGCATTACCGCTGTCCCTCGTGCCGCTATTCCGAGTTCATTGAGGACGGCTCGGTCGGCTCGGGCTTTGACCTGCCCGACAAGACCTGCCCGAAGTGCGGCACTCTCCTTATTGCCGACGGTCACGACATACCCTTTGAGACCTTCCTCGGCTTCTACGGCGACAAATCCCCCGATATCGACCTGAACTTCTCGGGCGACGTCCAAGGGCGTGTCCACAAGTTCACCGAGGAGCTGTTCGGCGAGGGCAACGTTTACCGCGCGGGCACGGTCGGCACGCTGGCAAGTAAGACGGCGTTCGGCTACATTATGAAGTACCTTGAGGAGCGCAAGATCTCGCTCCCCCGTGCCGAGATCGACGCCATGGTCGCGCGCTGCGTGGGCATCAAGAAAACGACGGGCCAGCACCCGGGCGGCATCATCGTTATCCCCCGCGACCGCGACGTTTACGACTTCACGCCGATCCAGCACCCCGCCGATGACCCGAATTCGGATATTGTCACCACGCACTTTCAGTTCTCCTATCTCCACGATACGATCCTGAAGCTTGACGAGCTTGGTCACGATATGCCGACTAAGTATAAGATGCTCGAGCGCTATACGAACACGAGCGTCCTTGACGTCAAGATGAACGACCCCGCCGTCTATAAGCTCTTTACCTCCATGGAGCCGCTCGGCGTCAGTGGGGAAGCGGTCGGCTGTCAGGTCGGTACGCTGGGCCTGCCCGAGATGGGCACGCGCTTTATCCAGCAGGTGCTGGTGGACGCCCAGCCCAAGAACTTTGCCGACCTTCTCCAGATCTCGGGCCTTACTCACGGCACGAACGTTTGGCTCGGCAACGCGCAGGACCTCATCAAGGAGGGCATCTGTGACATTTCCGAGGTCATCGGTACGCGTGACGGCATTATGCTGTACCTCATTCGCCGCGGCCTTGAGAACGGCATCGCCTTCAAGATCATGGAGGACGTCCGTAAGGGCAAGGGCTTAAAGCCCGAGTACGAGGCCGAGATGCTGGCTCACGGCGTTCCCGAGTGGTACATCGCCTCGTGTAAGAAGATCAAGTACATGTTCCCGAAGGCCCACGCCGCCGCCTACGTGATGTCGGCCATTCGTCTGGCGTGGTACAAGATCTACCGTCCGATGGAGTTTTACGCGGCGTATCTCTCGGTCGCGCCCCACGGCTGTGATGCCGCCGTTGTCGGCGGCGGTGTCAGCGCGGTCTCGCGCCGCATCGACGAGATCGCGGAAAAGGCCAAGAATAAAGAGACCACCCCGAACGATGAGGCCCAGCACGCCGTTCTTCTGCTTGTCCGCGAGGCACTCCTTCGCGGGGTGAGGTTCCTGCCCGTCGATCTCTATCGCTCGGACGCCCGCTATTTTCTGCCCGATAACGGCGGCATTCGTATGCCCTTCTCGGCGCTCGGCGGCCTCGGAGAGACCGCCGCCGCCAAGATCGTCGAGGTGCGAAAGGCGGGTGAGATCTATTCGGTGGACGAGCTGCGCCGCAAGGCGGGGCTTTCCAAAACGATCATCGAGCTTCTCCGTGAGCAGGGCGTGCTCTCGGGGCTTTCGGAGACCGAGCAGTTTTCCTTCTTCTGATCGCCTCGGCGTCAACCGCCAAGAAACTATCATAGGCGCACTTCTCTTACAAAAAACGTTTTTCAGTAAACAAAACTTGTCAATGAACAATTAAGAGAAACAAAAGGATCAGGGGGAGAAATTCGTCCTCACAGCCATCGGAGAGCAGGAGAATGGCAAGGCCTAACAGCAAAAGGTCGCCCGTGTCCACGCTCTCGGGCAAAAGGTGGCGCAAGGCGCCCGTCAGTCCGCCGCCCTTCCCCTTCTCCTCGCAGGGCGGTGGCGGAGGCGGGCACGGGCGCGCCCCCTCTCGCCCCTCGGCGTGATGCGGATCCTCGCACCGTTCCTCTCTCTCCTCACGGGACGGCGGTGGCGGACGGTGGCGCCCCCCGTCACCCTCGCCGTGCCGCCTCCCCCCGAGCGCTGTGCCGCCGTAATGCGGCGGCAGACGCCCCTCGGCCGTGTCGGAAAATTCGCGGCTGTACATAGCATCACCTCACTTTGTGTTTTCAAAGATCTCTAAAATGTCAAGGATCCGCACAGCGCCGTCCAGCGCCCGTCGCCGCGGCGGTGAGAGATAGGGCGAGAGCGCCGAAAGCAGCGCCGCCCGCTCGCTGTGCCGTCCGTGACCGTGGGGCGGCCGCCCCGGCAACGCCGCCACGGGCAGAGCAACGTCGGCTCGCTCTCCCGCTTCTTCCGCAGGCGGCGGCGCCACCGTGCCGTCGCCCCCCGCGCTCCCCAGCCCCGCGACCAGATTTTTAAGCCCCGCCAGCGCCTGCGGCTGGGCAAGAAGTCCCGAAAGCAGGCCCGAAAGATCGGGCGTTTCCCCTGCCATATCAGTCCTCGCCGCGGGCGCGCCGCAAAATGGCCAGCGCTTCGCCCACGTCGCGCTCGCCGACCCCCGCCAAAACCGTCCGCAGACGGGCCATATCCCGCGCGGAGGGCTGGGCCTCGGGCAGGGCGATGCCGCTCGTTGCGGCCACGGCAGTGATGATCTTCCAAAGCTCGCTGTCGCTCTTTCCGAGAAGAGCCGACATCTGTTTTTTATCAAATGGCATCGGTTTCACCTCGCTTATGAAATGTATTAAAAGTATATGCACGAAAGGAGAGCGGTGACATGGCCCGAATGAAGCTCCTTGTGATCTCGGATACCCACGGCGGCCGCGCCGC
>JAFVYX010000173.1 GCA_017500625.1 Clostridia bacterium
GGTAAAAAGACGGTAACGGTCAATGGCAGAGGGGGAAGCCACAGGATTGTGCTCCTGCCCGCCGTGGAAGATAATGACCACAAAATCGGCCTTTGCCCGCTCCTCCACAATGCGGCGGCGCACCGTCATCTCGTTATACCCCGCAGAGCCGGGGAAATCGACCTCGGCACCGCCAAACTCGTTCTCGCAGACCGAAATAAAGGCGATCTTAAGGCCGTCCTTTTCGGCGTACCAGGCGCGGTAAGCCTCCTCAAGGTTCGCGCCGCCGCCGCAATGGCCGATGCCCGCCTCGTCAAGACGGCGGATCGTATCCAGCACCGGCTCGGGGCCAAGGTCACCGAGGTGATTATTGGCAAGGAAGGCACAGTCAAAGCCGCCCTCGGTCAGAAAGCCCATTTCCTCGGGCTCGCCGCGCAGGTTAGGGCCGCACTTGATAATGGGGGCGCCAAGCCCCTCCTCGCAGATCACGTTTTCAAGATTGCAAAGGCGAAAATCGGCCGCGTCAAGATAGGGGCGCAGCTCCGAAAACAGGGTTCTCGCATAGGCCGCATCGGTCAGGCAGTGATGCTTACTGTAATGGGTGGATACATCGCCGCCGATCAGAACGCGTACGGCACCGTCCGGAATATTCTGCATAGCAAATTCTCCTTATTTTTTGCCACAAAAGCGGCATTTCTCGCTTTCAGTATATCACCCCCGCCGCTTTTTTTCAATCACCAAAGCCAAAAAAGACGTTTTCCGTATATTTTAACTAAAAAAAGGGGGAATTTTTGGTGATTTTGCGCTTGACAGTTTCTTGCCTTTAATGATATACTTTATTTAAGCATTAAAGATGCTAAAAACATTATGCGCCAAACGGCGCAGGAGGTTATTATGGCAAAGAAAAGATTTGCTCACGTCGGTATTGGCGGCCGCGCGAGAATGTATTACAACGCCCTGGTTGACACCTTCAGCGAAACCTCTGAGCTTGTCGCCTTCTGTGATATCAACCGCACCCGTATGGAATATGCCAACGAGTTCGTTGAGTCCAAGCTCGGTTATAAGGTTCCGATGTACGGCGCCGATGAGTTCGAGAAGATGATTGAGGAGACCGAGCCCGACACCGTGATCGTCACCTCGATCGACCGTACGCACCACAGATACATCATCAAGGCCATGGAAATGGGCTGCGACGTCATCTCCGAGAAGCCGATGACGATGGACGCTGACAAGTGCCAGCAGATCCTTGACGCCATTGAGCGCACCGGCAAGAGCCTCCGCGTGACCTTCAACTACCGCTATGCTCCCCACAACACCAAGCTCCGCGAGCTGATCATGAACGACACGATCGGCAAGGTGACCCAGATCCACTTTGAGTGGATGCTGAACACCTCGCACGGTGCTGACTACTTCCGCCGTTGGCACCGTGACAAGAGAAACAGCGGCGGTCTGCTTGTGCACAAGTCGACCCACCACTTTGACCTTGTCAACTTCTGGCTCGGCTCCTACCCCACCCGCGTGTTCGCCTTGGGCGACCTGAAGTTCTACGGCCGTGAAAACGCTGAGGAGCGCGGTGTGACCAAGTTCTACTCCCGTGTGTACGGTCAGGAGAACGCGGTGGGCGATCCCTTCGCGCTGAAGATGGAGGGCAACGCTTACATGGAGCGTCTCTACCTGAACGCCGAGAAGGATGACGGTTACATCCGTGACCAGAGCGTGTTTGGCGATAACATCAGCATTGAGGATACCATGAACGTGCTCGTGCAGTACAAGAGCGGCGCCCAGATGTCCTACTCGTTGAATGCCTACTCGCCTTGGGAGGGCTTCCGCGTTTGCATGACCGGTACCAAGGGCCGTATCGA
>JAFVYX010000174.1 GCA_017500625.1 Clostridia bacterium
AGCACGGGAGGGAGAGAGGAGGCGGGGGCAAGGCGGGGCGAGGTGGTAGTGGGCGGTGCGGACGGTGCGGACGGTGCAGGCGGTGGAAGAGGCGACCGAGGGGGAGAGGGAGCGAGGGGGGGAGGCAGTAGGGCGCTCGGGTGGGCGCGAGGACGGAGACGAGATGAGATGCCGTGTGGCGGGGCGGGAAGGGGGGGGATGAGCGCGGGGTGAACGCCATGGCGGTTTCTTTGTGCAATTCTCTCGTGTATGCGTACGCACGCAGGCGCGCGGGCGCGCTTTTTGTACAATTTCTACAAAAATCGCGCGTACGCGCGCGCAGGGGTTGCTTTTTGGTCCGGTTGGTGTTATAATGTGTATGATCTATGCGTTTCCCTCTTTGAGGGGACGGTCTTTTCCTTATTCTCCCTGCCGCATCGGCCCACTTGTGGGCGCGGGCGCGGGCGCGCGCAAAGAGCGCTCCGCCGCGCGCGAGCGCGCACGTGTGTGTGCGTTGGGTGGCTCCTTTCGGGAGCCGAGCCGAGAGACGGGCAGAGACCGGCAAATACGAAAACGAACGAGGTACCAAGGGCCTATGATAACCCCTTACTCCTTTATCCTTTTAGCAGCCGCTCCGCTTCTTGCGGCGCTCCTCTTTCTCACCGTTCTGCGGAGCCGCAAGGTATGGAACTTCCGTTTCACCATGGTGGGACGCAGCCGCTTCACGAGACAGGCGCTCTCGATCCTGCTTCTCGCCGCCTTCTGCTGCCGTCTCTTCCGTGACGATGCGATCTACGGACAGTTCGGTCTTAACGGCGGCAAGGGAATGCCCGAGCTTGAGGCCGCGGCCAACGCCGCCAATGCCGTCCTTACCTCTACCGACGCCCTCGCTGCGGCGCTTGTCCGCTGGCTTGGCCTGTTTGCCGTTTCCATGGCGATCCTCGCCCCCTTCTTCCGCAAGCGTACCCTCCACGATTTTGTGGCCCTTTTCGGTACGGCATCCTTCGTTTTATCCGCCCTGTTCCTTGAGCAGAGCTTCCTCTCGATCACGGGCGTCGGTGACCCTCTCGGCGACTGGCGCAACGTCTCCTTCATGGTGGAGGTCGTGCTTCTCGGTGCGGTCTCACTCTCCGAGCTCCTTCTGATCCTCTACCGCCGCCGCTTCCACGGCGGGTGGCGCCGTGTCGGCGATCTTTCGCTCTTCCTTGTGACCTATCTCATCCCCTTTATGCCGGCCTGGGCGCCGGGGCTCCTCTTGGGAATGCAGGGGGACGAGCCGACGGGCTTCAACCTCACGCACCGCCTTCTGCTTTACTTCAGCATTTTCCTGCTCTTTTACTTCTACATCGTCCTGCGCAACAAGTCGTTTGACGAGCGGCATTTTGCCATGGTGGCCCTCTCGGCCTCGGCCTTCTTCAACTACTTCTCGGTCGACCGCACGGGGCTTACGGGGCTTCCCCTGCACCTTTGCAACACGGCCATTATGATGATGCTCGTCACGTACGTGTTCCGCTGGAAGGGCATGTTCTTCTTCACCTATCTTGTCAACGTGCTCGGCGCGCTCTTTGCGATCCTGATGCCCAGCACCGACACGATCCTTTCCGAGCCCGGCACCGTCATCTTCTGGTACAACCACATTTACGCCGTCATTCTGCCGATCCTCGGTGTGGCGCTGGCCATTTTCCCAAAGCCGAACTTCAAGATGGTCACGCGCGCCATCGGCGTTTTCACGATCTATTTCGTCTCCATTGCCTTCATTGACGGGTGGTTCAACAACGCCCCCTTCAATACCGACGGGAAGCTGGTCGACTACTTCTTCCTCTACTCCGGCTTCTACGTGGACAAATTCGCCTTTGCCCTGCCGCTCTTTGAGATAGAGTGGAGGATCCTTGACAGCGCCGGCAACACGCTCCTGCTCCTGCGCCCGGCGTACCAGATGACGATCTACGCCGTCTTTATCGCCTCGATGTTTCTTCTCTGGGGCATCTACTCCGTGCTGTTCCGCGTTTCCGACGATCACAAGGAGCTGACCCGCAAGCGCCGACTGCTCCGCGACGACCACCTGCGCCTTTTGGCCGAGCTTGGCGATAAGCCACTGTCGGCACCACTTAACCCGGAGGGTGAAAACATGATCAAGATCGAGCATTTTTCCAAGATCTACAACGGCACGACCCACAAGTCGGCCGACGATATCAACCTCGAGATCCACGCCGGTGAGGTCTTTGGCTTTATCGGCCACAACGGCGCCGGTAAATCGACCACCATTAAGAGTCTTGTCGGTATCCAGAGCATTACCGAGGGGCG
>JAFVYX010000175.1 GCA_017500625.1 Clostridia bacterium
GGCATCGTGACGGTCTTGAAGAGCGACACGGTCGCATCGCCCTCCGTCTCGCGCATCTCGACAACGTTGTATTCGTCGCGCAGGTCCTCGGGCGCGAGGGTGGCCTCGTGCCTGGCAAAGAGGTCGCCCGCCAGGAAATAGCCCGTGAGCGAGCCCGACCCCTCACCGCCGCCGCCGCCCGAGCCGTCGCCGATGACGTCGTGATCCGTGATGCCGGCGCCGCCGTCAAGGACACCGCCCTCACCGGGGGTGGGGTTGACGTGCTCGAGAAGGCCGATAAGGCCCGTGGAGCTGTAATAATTGACCGAGCACCCCGCGGCCTCCGAAACAAGGTCGAAGGCCTCGACGTCCTCGCTGTAATACACGCTGACGCGATTGACGGTGGCAAACTCGGCGTGTCCCGCAATGATACCGACGTGGTGCGTCTCGGCATAGTCCTCCGCGCGGCTCGTGTGCCCCGTAAGGCCCTCCCACCACGCGGCAACGCTATCGAAGAAGGTGTAGTCCGAGGCGACCGTAACGTCGGCAAGGAGAAGATCCTCCACACGGGCGGCAAAGCCCGTCACGCTGGTGGTCTCGGCATCGTAGCTTCCGCAGTAGCCGAGCGTGCCGAAAAAGCCGATATCGGGCTCGTCAAGCGCCGCCTCGACGCGCAGGTTGGCAATGGTGGAGACCGAAACGCCGTAGCCCGCGTAGGTCGCCTCGCCCGCGATCGGGGCACCGCCGACGACTCCCGTAAAGGGATCCTCGTGTGTGCCGACGGGAGCGATCGTCATACCCTCGCAGTCGATCGCGACGGGCGTGCCCTGCGGTGTGCAGACGAGGAAATACGAGGGCTCGGGGATCGGGTTGCCCTCGCCGTCCAGGATCGGCTCGCCGTTCTCGTCCCGTTGGACGCGGCCCGAGAAAAAGCCCGTGTTCTGAAGGACGGCCAGGTTCTGCACGTGATGCTTTTGTGAGATGACGTACGGGTTATGCTCGCTGCCCCACGGCTCCTCAACGCCGTCCCTTTCGTCGTAGTAGTTCCCGTTGCTCTGAATGGCGGGGTCGTCAAAGTCAAGGTGGTCGAAGATCAGCTCGACCATGACCGTATTGATGCCGTCCTTATCGAAGATCGCTTGAAAATAAGCGAGCGAGGGCGGCCAAAGGAAAAGGAGCAGTGTGGCCGCGACCAGCAGAAGCGCGACGGCAATGAGAGAGATCCCGACGGCTTTTCCGTTCATCACACGATACTCCTTTCTTTGATCATGGGGCGAGGTCTTGGGCGGAGACGTCCAGCGTCACCCTCACCTCATAGGCGAGGAAAAACGGCATACGGTTCCAAAGGTGCTCGATGAAATGCTTGTAAAGCGAGAGGTTCGGCTGAAGCCGTAGGTATACGTAATAGTAGTCTCCGTCCTCGGCCGCGGTGTCATACGTGGCGACGGGGGGCGCGCTGTTCAGAGCGTAGGTCGGGGCATCGGCAAAGAGCGCCTCGATATCCGCGAGGGCGTGCTCGCCCTCGGGCGCGAGGTCGGACAGCGCCAGGGAATAGGCAAGGAAGGTATCGCCCTTGTCGGTCTCAACGGCGCGGATCGCATCGAGCGTGGCGGCGTCGGTCAGAAGCTCGGTATGGATCGAGCCGTCCTCCCCCGTGCTGACGTTCCCTTCCCCGTCCTTGATGGGGACGTAGAGCTTGAAATGGTTGCCGTCCTCATCGGTGTCGCCGTAGCCGACCGAGAGAGTGACCGAGCCGCCCTGCTCCTTGGGGACCCTGACGACGTAATAGACGTAATTCGAATACTCCAGCGTTGAGAGGTTGCTGATCTTGCCAAGCTCAAGGTCCTCCGCCAGAAAGCTTGGCGACGCATCGACACTTTCCCTTCCCACCGTACCGACCGCCGTACCGACGGCGGTGACGCCGTCCTCGCTCCTTATGCGGTAGAGCGCATACTCCTCGGGGCCGCCCGCCGAAAAGGAGAGGGGTGGCACAACGTCACGGGTGTTGCTGATCCAGGCGAGAGAAATGCCGAACGCGGAAAGAAGGACCGCATAGCAAAGCAGAATGACCGCCGTTGCCTTATACCTTTTCATGCGCTCCCCCCCCTTTTTTGCTCGTGTAAAAAGATTGCCAGCCGCTACTTCACATGGGTGTGTCAATAGCAACTGGCTGGCCCCTTGGCGTGGCCCCTATAGCTTTGCGTCCCTGCCTTACGGCAGGTTTGCTCTTGTATTATATTTATATAATGAATATATCACAAGACGACAAAAAAATCAAGCCCCTTTTTCAAAAACGTCGGCGCGTGACTCGGATAAAGAAAAAGCCGCAGAGCGGCTTTTTCTTATTCGGCAGAGAGAAGCGTGAGAAAGAGGGCGATATTCGCCTCGTGCAGGGGCGCATCGCCAAAGATCTCGGAGGAGCGGCGCACGCAAAGGACGGTGTCCTTCGGCATGGTGGAAAAGGCCGCGCGCGCCGCGATCGGCAGATCGAAGAGGCGGACGCCGTAGACCGTGCCGCCGTGTGCCATGGCGGTGACGCCCGCAGGGACGGTGGCGCCCATGTCCGCCAGCGGTATAAGGCCGCCCGCCTCGACCTCGGCCTCGTAAAGCTCGGGCGCGAGGAAGCAAAGCGTGGCGTAAAGGTCCTGCTCGAACTGCTGCTTATTGTCGTGGGTCAGCTGGGCGGCGGTGCCCTGCGCGTCCTCGGGCAGAGCACGGATCTCGTCCTCGGTGTAGATCGCGTAATTCTGAATGGCGACGACGATCTTCCCGTCCTCGTTGCGGTCGGGCGCATACTCCTTGAGGAGATTTTCGAGCTCACGGAGCTTGTTTGGCGAGGGGGCGGAATCGCCCGCGTACATCACGTGGACGTCGTTGCCCTTGCCGTTTTTGGCGCATTGCGTAAAGCAGACCACAAGGACGATCAGCATAAAGAGGCCGAGGAGAAAGGGCCACTTGTAGTGGTACCAGAAGTTTTCCAGCCAGCGGAAAAAGGGCGAGGTGACCTTAACGTCACCTGAGAGCTTATCGTTGGTTTCGGGCATAGGGCCTCCTTATAAGGCAGCCCAAGATACCGCGGTATCTTGGGCCTTTTTTTGTTATTCGGTGGGCTTCATCGTGGGGAACAGCAGAACGTCACGGATCGAGGCCGAATCGGTGAGGAGCATCACAAGACGGTCGATGCCGAAGCCGAGACCGCCCGTGGGGGGCATACCGTACTCGAGGGCGGTGACGTAATCGTAATCGACCTCGGCACGGCTCTCGGGCTCCTCCTTGAGCTTTTCGGCGACCTGGTACTCAAAGCGCCCCTTCTGGTCGATGGGGTCGTTGAGCTCCGAGAAGGCGTTGCCGTACTCGGTGGCGTTGATGAAGTACTCAAAGCGCTCGGTAAAGAGGGGGTTCTCGGGCTTACGCTTGGCCAGCGGGCTGTTTTCCACGGGGTAATCGTAGATGAAGGTGGGCTGAATGAGCTTTTCCTCAACGTAGGCGTCGAAGAACTCGAGAAGCACGCGGCCGCGCGTGGCGTCGGCGGCGACCTCCACGTGGTGTGCCTTGGCAACGGCACGGGCGTCCTCATCGGTCGCCCACTCGTTATAATCGACACCCGCGTACTTTTTGACCGCCTCGACCATCGTGAGGCGCTCCCAGTGGCCCATGTCGATCTCACGGCCCTGGTAATTGATGACAAGGCCGCCCGTCACCTCGACGGCGAGGTGCTTATACAGCTCCTCAACAAGGTCCATCATGCCCTTGTAGTCGGTGAAGGCCTGGTAAAGCTCGATCGTGGTGAACTCGGGGTTATGCTTCGTGTCCATACCCTCGTTACGGAAGATACGGCCGACCTCATAGACGCGGTGCAGACCGCCGACGATGAGGCGCTTGAGGTAAAGCTCGGTCTCGATGCGGAGATACATATCCATATCGAGGGTGTTGTGGTGCGTCTTGAAGGGGCGCGCCGAGGCACCGATCTCCAGCGGCACGAGAATGGGGGTATCGACCTCAAGGAAGCCCCTCTCGTCGAGATAGGCGCGAATGAGGCGCAAGATCTGCGAGCGCTTTAAGAAGGTGTCGCGCACCTCGGGATTGACGATGAGATCGACGTATCTCTGGCGATAGCGCAGGTCGGTATTCGTAAGGCCGTGGAACTTCTCGGGCAGGGGAAGGAGCGACTTGGCGAGCAGCGTTAAGGACTGCACGTGCACCGAGATCTCGCCCGTACGGGTGCGGAAGACGAAGCCCGAAAGGCCGAGGATATCGCCAACATCGTACTTCTTGAAGGCGGCGTAGGCCTCCTCGCCGAGGTCGTCACGCGTGACGTAGCACTGGATCTTACCCTCGCTGTCGGCCAGGTGCAGAAAGGAGGCCTTGCCCATCACGCGGCGGCTCATCATACGCCCGCCGAGCGAGACGGTCTTGCCCTCGTAGGCCTCAAAATCGGCAAGGATCGCGGCCGAGGTGGCCGTGACGGCATACTTGGTCAGCTGAAAGGGGTCGTTGCCCGCCTCCTGCAGGGCGGCAAGCTTAGCACGGCGGACGGCAAGCTCGCCCTGTGCCTCTTGGATATTCTGGTCCATGACGTCTCCTTATTTAGCGGCGCGTAGCGCGGATCTCAAGGTGGACCTCGTTGCCGTTCGGCAGCTCGGCGGTGGCAACGTCACCCGCGCGCTTGCCGACAAGGGCGGCGCCGATGGGCGACTGGTCCGAGATCTTGCCCGAGAACGGGTCGGCCTCGTAGGAGCCGACGATGTGGTACTCGGTCTCCTTGTTTCTTTCCTTATGGAACACCGTAACGAAGGAGCCGATGCCGACCACACTGTCGTCAAGCTCGCTCTCCTCCACCACCACGGCGTTTTTGATCATATCCTTCAGCTCTTCCTTGCGGTAGGCGAGCTTGGTCTGCTCCTCCTTGGCCTCGGTGTACTCGCTGTTCTCGGAAAGGTCACCGAACGAGCGCGCGGTGGAGATGTCCTTTTTGTTCTTCTCGATGGCCTCCTCAAGGGCCTTCATCTCGAGGAGCAGGGCCTCATAGCCCGCCTTGGTATAGGTTCTTTCTTTCGACATAGCGGTGATCTCCTTTTATTGTGCGCCCGAGGGGGCGAGGTGTGCGAGCGCGGCCCGCAGCTGAGCGTCCTCCTCAAGCGTGAGTTTATAAATATTCTTTCGGCTCGCCTCCTCCGAGAGCGAAACGGCAACGTCGGGCGTGATGCCGACACCGTCGTAGTTCGGAGAGACGGGGGGATCGTAGCTGAAGAGCGTGACCGTCACGGCCGAGCCGTCGTTATCCACGTAAAAGGACGACTGACCGACGCCCTTGCCGTAGGTTACCTCACCGATGACGGTGGCAATGCCGTAATCCATGAGCGACGAGGTGAAAAGCTCCCCCGCCGAGGCGGTGTTGCCGTTGGCCAGAACGACCACGGGGGCCGTGATGGCGTGCCCCGCGTAATAGGGGCGGCTTTCCATATACACGCGCGAGACGTCATAGATCGTGGTGACCGTCTTATCGTTGCGCGGGTCCTTGTAATTCATATGCACGATGTTGCCCTCGGGCAGGATATACTCGAGGATCGCCACCACCGAGGTGAGCGTGCCGCCGGGGTTGTTGCGAACGTCAAAGACGTAAGCATCGGCGCCGCCCGACGAGAGGGCCTCATAGGCCGCAACGAACTGCTCGTAGGTGCGGTCGTCAAACGAGGTGATGCGGATATAGCCGACCTCGCCCTCCAGCATTTTATAGTCGACCGTCTCCTCGGTGACCTTGCGGCGGGTGACGGTGTAATCGGTGCGGACGCCGTCCCTCTCGATCGTCAGGGTGACGGTGGTGCCGACCTCGCCGCGCACGCGGTTGATGGCCTCCTGGTAGCCGATCTCGGCAAAATCGACCCCCTCGACGGCCACGATAAGGTCACCGGGGAGAAGCCCCGCCTCCTCGGCGGGAGAATTGGCAAAAACGGTGAGAATGTCGGCATAGCCGTCCGCGTTCAGCGTGACCGAAACGCCGATGCCGCTGTATTCCCCGCTGATATCCTCGGTGTAGTCGCCGTAGGACGAGGGATCGTAATAGTAGGCGTAGCGATCGCCAAGCACCGCAAGATAGGAGTTGATGAACACCGTGGTGGCGATCTCGGTCTCACTCACGCGGTCGTAGTAGTAGTTGCCGATGATGTGGTCAAAGATCTCGGAAAGGCACTCGGACACCTCGCGGAAGGTGCCGATGTAGTAAAGCTCAAAGACCTCCTCCGTGACCTCGACCTTATCGTAGTTCACAAGGTCGAGAAAGGCGCGGAAGGCGGCCTCATCGGCCGAGAGCGCCCCCGAGGACGAGGACGGAGCGTCCGAGGTCGAGAAATAGCTTTCGGTCGCGCGCGAAACGAGCGACGAGAGGTCCTCCTCAAAGATCCCGCACGAGGCGAGGGGGAGAAGAAGGACAAGGGCCAGTGAGAGCGCGAGGGCGCGCAAAAGCTTGGGCTTCACAACGGGGCCTCCGCTTAAAACTTGGCGGGCTTTGTCGAGAGGTACTTGCGTACCATCAGGGCGACCTTGAAGGTTACGGCGTGGTCAAACTCGCGAAGATCGAGGCCCGTGAGCTTACGGATCTTCTCCAGGCGATACACGAGGGTGTTGCGGTGGACGTACAAGCTCTCGGCGGTCTTCGAGACGTTCAGGTTGTTCTCAAAGAAGGCGCGGACCGTCTTCATCTGGGTATCGTCATCGCGCGATTCGAGCGATTCGAGCGAGCCGCGCTTGAAGACCTCCTGAAGGAAGGCCTCGCAGAGCGAGGTGGGAAGCTGGTAGATCAGGCGGCCGATGCCGAGGTTCTCATAGCTGACCACGTTCTTCTCGGTGTCGAACACCTTGCCGACCTCCAGCGCGATGCGCGCCTCCTTGTAGGCACGGGCGAGGTCCTTGAGGTTATCGACGATGGTCGAGATGCCGATATAGACGTGCTTGGGATAGGACTCGGTCATGAGCGTTTCAACGATCGAGGCGGCCAGCTGCTCAAGCTCCTGCGGGTCGGTCGTGGGCTCGACCTCCTTGACAAGGACGATGTCCTGCTCTCCGATGTTGATCACGTAATCGTGCGTTTTGTCGGGGAACATGCCCTGAATGATGTCGTAGGGCATCATATCCACCTTGTCCGAGAACTTGATGACCAGCACCGCGTGATGCTCCTCGGACGTGAAGTGCAGCTCCTTGCTCTTGACGTAGATATCGCTCGGCAGAATGTTGTCGAGCATGATGTTCTTGATGAAGGAGCCCTTGTCGTACTTTTCATCGTAAAGGTTGCCAAGGTTCGAGAGGGTGATGGCCAGCATACGCGAGAACTTATCGGCCTCGGCATCGCCGCCCTCCACAAAAACAATAGCGCCGGCCTTATCGGCGGCGTTGATATAGCGGTAGGTCACACCACCGAGCACGGCCGCGTCCTGGGAAAAGGCCAGCTCATCGCGGATATCCGAACGGATCTCACCGATACGGGAAAGCTCGCTTGACGCCGTGACGATCCCATTTCCGTCGATCACGCCGATGTTCCTGTTGACGACGCCCTTCATCTGCTGAATGACGCTTTGAAACAAACGGTTTGACATACTGTTTGGTCCTTTCGGTTGTTAATTCTGTGCTATATTGTACCGCATTCTTCGTCATTTTGCAATAGGGTTTTCAAAAATTTCACAAAACCTTCTCGCTTTTTTTATTCATTTTTACTCCTTTTGCCCAAAGCCGTAACGGTACCCGAGGCAGGAGAGCGCCACAAGGGGGGCGGTCTCACACCGCAGAATGCGCTTGCCGAGCCCCACGGGGGTGAGCCCCGCCGCCTGCGCGGCCGCGGCCTCCTCGGGGGAAAAGCCGCCCTCCGAGCCGACGATGACCGCCACCGAGCGGGGAGAGGAGACGCCCTCCAGCACACGGGCTACGGGCGCGGTCCCCTCGCCCTCATAGCAAAAGAGGGCCAGCTCACAGTCGGCGGCGGCGGCGATCGCCTCGCGGAAGGTGAGCGTTTCTGTCACCTCGGGCAGGGTGGCGCGGCCGCACTGCCCCGCGGCGGCGAGGGCGATCTTATTGTAGCGGGCCAGAAGACGCGCACCCTTCTCCTCGGCGGGACGGCGCACACAGCGCGAGGAGAGAAAGGGCGTGATCGCGGTGGCGCCCAGCTCCACGGCCTTTTCGATGACCGTCTCGAGCTTATCCCCCTTGGGGTAAGCCATAAAAAGACGGAGCGAGAACGGATATTCGGTGTCCGAGAGGGACGAGGACAGCACCGCGGCCGTCACGCGCTCGGGTGTGATGGCGGAGAGGCGACAGCGGTATTCGCGGCCGCGCCCGTCCGAAAGCGTCAGCTCCTCCCCCACCGCCATACGGAGAGAAAGGGCAACGTGACGGGCCTCATCGCCCGTAAGGACGGCCTCGGTCGTCTCGCTTGTGAGCGAGCCGTCGGTAATGAAGAATCTCGGCATCTTACACCCTCCCGAAGAGCATGGCCACCCAGTCGCCCTCGCGCTTCTCGCGAAGGAAGGCGAAGCCCGCGGCGGCGATGCCGTCGCGCACCTCATCGGCGCGCTCCGAAAGAATGCCCGACACGGCGAGAAGACCGCCGCGCTTCAGGTAGGCGGGGGCCGCGGGAGCGAGGCGCAGGAGAATGTCCGAGACGATATTGGCGGCCATCAGGTCGTAGCCGCCCTCGCGGTGCGGGACCGCCGAGAGAAGATCCGAGACCTCGGCTGTGACGCCCGAAAGCCCCGCGTCGGCAATGTTCTTCCTGGCCACGCGCACGGCCTCGGGGTCGAGGTCGTAGGCCAGGGCGCGCTCGGCGCCGAGAAGGCGGGCGGCAAGGGCGAGAATGCCGCTGCCGCAGCCAACGTCAAGGACCTGCTCTCCGCCGCGGATCTCCTCGGCGAGAAGCTCGATCATCATATGCGTCGTTTCGTGCGTGGCGGTACCGAAGGCGGTGCCGGGGTCCATACGCAGAATAAGCTCCCCCTCCCGCGGCGTGTACTCCTCCCACGCGGGCACAACGGTCAGGCGGCCGAAGGGAATGGGGTGGTAATAGCGCTTCCAGTTCTCGGCCCAGTCCTCCTCGCGAATGCCGTCCACGGTCAGGGTGGCGGCAAGACCGCACGCCGAAAGGCGGTCGCGGACAAAGGCCGTGACCTCGGTGAGCGGACGGTCGGCGGGGAGAAAGACCGAGACGCGGGCGCACTCGCGGTCGGCGGTGGCCAGCTCCTCGGACAGCACCTCACCGTACGGGCTGTCGGCCGAGAGGTCGGAGAGGTCCTCGATAAGAAGCCCCTCGTCAAGCATCGAGAGGACGGCGGCCATCGTCGGCACGTCGGCGCTCTTGCCCTCGAGAGTCAGTTTGTTCCATTCTGCGATCGCCATACGCGTACCTCCTCGCAATCCTTGCGTATTCTCTCGGAAAGCTCCGAAAGTGAAGAAAACTTTACCTCACCGCGCAAACGGGCGAGAAATTCGACCGTCAGGGGGGCGCCGTACAGATCGCCCGAAAAATCAAGGACGTGCGTCTCGCACCGCACCTCACAGCCGCCGACGGTCGGCCTTGTGCCAACGTCGGTAACGCCGTAGGCGACGGCACCGCTCGGCAGGGTGACGCGGGTGCGGTACACCCCCGCGAGGGGGAGCGCGCGCCCCTCGGGCGGACGCTGGTTGGCGGTGGGAAAGCCGAGCCCCGCGCCGCGGGCCTCGCCCCGTACCACGGGAAGCGTCAGGGCGGAGGGGCGGCCGAGGAGCGCCTCGGCCAAGGCGCAGTCACCGTCGGCCAACGCCGCGCGCACGCGCGTTGAGGAGATCGGAGCGCCACCGTATAGGACGGGAGGGAGGGCGATCGCCTCGCCGCCGCCCTCGTTCATCAGGTGAGAAAGGCGGGCGGCATCTCCCGCGGCGCGGTAGCCGAAGCGGAAGTTCTCGCCCGTCACGGCCACGCGGGCCGAGAGCGTCCCCAAGAGCACCGAGGTGACAAACGCCTCGGGGGAGAGGTGGGAGAGCGACGAAAAGGGAGACAGCACGGCGGCATCGACGCCCATGGCGGCAAAGAGCGCCAAGCGTTCCTCATCGCTTGTGAGGAGCGGTGCGCCGCCCTTGGGGGCATCGTCTCCCCGAAAGGTCAGAACGAAAAGGGGGAGCGCGCGGCGGTCGGCCTCGGCGCGGGCAGCCTTCAGCACGGCGGCGTGAGCGCGGTGGACACCGTCGAAAAAGCCGAGGGCAACCACCGAGTCACCGTCATTCTGACGGGCGGCCTCGGCTACGTCCTTGTAGGTCCTCACGGGCGTTCTCCCTTCCTTTTATTTTAATAGCTGCTGCGTCATAGCCCGATTATTATACACTAAACGGGGCGCAAAGTCAAGAAATTTCGCGGCGGCGGCCCCGTCTCTCTTGCATTTTGCCGTTTTCCTGTGTTATAATGATCATAACCCACAAAAAAGGAGCCCTTATGAAACGCCTTCTTTCGCTTCTCCTTGTCGCCGCCCTCCTCTCCCTCGGCGCGGCGGCCCTTACCTCCTGCGATAAGAACGAGCTGACCTTTACTCGGCTTTCCGACGGCACGTACGGCGTCAGCGCCGTCCGCCCCGAGAGGATCGAGTCGGCCACGATCCCCGCAACCCACGAGGGGGTGGCCGTGACGGCCATTCTGCCCCGCGCCTTTGAAGGGGCCGACCGCCTTCGGGAGATCGCGATCCCCGAGGGGATCGTCTCGGTAGGAGACGCCGCCTTTGCCAGCTGTACCGCGCTCACCTCGGTCTCTCTCCCCTCCTCGCTCACCTACGTGGGCAGCTCGGTCTTTGACGGCTGCACGGCGCTCGCCTTTACCGAGCGTGACGGCGCCTATTACCTCGGCAATGCCGAGGCGCCCACCCTCTACCTCGCCGCGATCAAGGACCGCGAGGCCACCGCCGCCGCCATCGCGCCAAAGACGCGCTTTATTGCCTCACGCGCCTTTTACGGCTGCCCGTACCTTGCCGAGGTCACCCTGCCCGCAGGTCTTCTTGCGGTAGGAGCCGAGGCCTTTGGCCGTTGCCCCGCACTCGCGGCGGTCACGATCTCCGACCTTGCCGCCTTTTGCCGCATCGCCTTTGCCGATGAGACGGCCAACCCCGCCGCCGTGGCGGGCGCCCTCTCGCTTGGCGGCACACCCCTCACGTCCCTTACGGTGCCCGCGGGCGTAACGGCCATCGGGAGCTACGCCTTCACGGGACTCCCCCTCACCGAGATCTCCCTCCCCGAAAGCGTGGTCGCGATCGGGGACTATGCCTTTGCCAAGACCGCCGTGAGCGCCGTGACGCTCCCCTCGGGGCTGACCGTCATCGGCCGCAGCGCCTTCACGCTCTGCCCTGCCCTTCGGGAGATCAACGTTCCCTCGGGCGTCATCTACATCGGCCGTGAGGCCTTCTTTGGCTGTACGGCGCTTGAGCGCGCCACCTTCGGCAAGATCGAGAATTGGTACGTGAGCGGCGTTCCCCTCTCGCCCGAGGACATCGAAACGCCCGAGGTCGCCGCCGGCACGCTGGTGGGGGGATTCAACGGGAGCATCTGGACCCAAGGAAAGTAAGGGGGCTTCGGATTTCGGCATAAACGAAAAGGAAAAGAGGCGTTCTGCTTTGGCAGAGTGCCTCTTTTTCACATCTTCGGTATTCGGTTTTGTTTTGTGGTTGAAAGCCCTTGGGCTTTCCTCCCATTCTTTGTATTCCTTTTCTATTTCCGCTCTCTCCCTCTCGACGTACCCTTGTACGCCTTCGGGTCGAGATCGAAAATTTCTGCTCGAAATCCGCGCGCCCCCGCTTCGGATTTCGGCATGACCGAAAAGGAAAAGAGGCATTCTGCTTTGGCAGAGTGCCTCTTTTTCACATCTTCGGTATTCGGGTTCCTCTCTCTCCCTCTCGCTGTAGTCTTGTACGCCAAAGGGAGCGAGCGGTGATCTATGCCGAAAATTGCCGCCAAGGGCGTGGGAATTCCGTGGAGAAACCGTCGCTCTCCGACCGAGAGGCGTATGACGATA
>JAFVYX010000176.1 GCA_017500625.1 Clostridia bacterium
CATGATGCCCCACCTCGCCCGTGTCTGCGAGCTGGCCGAGAAATACGGCTTCCGCCCGATGGCGTGGGGCGATATGTTCTACCGCGAGGCGTCGAACGGCGGCTGGTACGGCTCCCGCCTCACCTGCCCCGAGAAGATCGCCGAAAAGATCCCCGAGAATCTCGATATCGTCTACTGGGATTATTACCACGAGAACGAGGCCTCCTATCGCCTGATGCTGGACGGCTTCACCAAGTTCCGTCCCGCCGAGGAGCTGATCTTTGCGGGCGGCGCCTGGTCTTGGACGAGTATGGTGCCTCACAACGATTATTCGATCAGCACCACCCGTGCCGCGCTCAACGTCTGCGCCGAGGTCGGCGTACGCGATATCCTGATGACGCTGTGGGGCGGCGACGGTGGCGAGTGCTCGGCCTTCTCGCTCCTGCCCTCGCTCTTCTACGCCGCCGAGCATGCCCGCGGCAACACCGATATGGCCCTCATCAAGCAGCGCTTTTTTGAGGTCATCGGTGAGGACTTTGATAAGATGATGGCGCTTGACCTGCCCGACGCGATCGGCAAGGCCGCCTACGGCAACCGCAATGCCTCAAAGCACGGCCTGTATAACGACCCCTTCCTTGGCATTATGGACGCCACCCTTTATGAGGGCGGCACCGCTCACTTCCGCCGCGCCGCCAAAAAGCTCCGCGCCCTGGCCCGCGAGGGGGGCGAGTACGCCTACCTCTACGATATGGAGGCCAAGCTCTCGTCGGTGCTGGAGGTCAAGTATGAGCTGGGCGTGCGCCTGCGTGCCGCCTACAAGGCGAACGACCGTGAGGGCCTCACCGTCGCCCTCACCGATCTGAAGCGCGCCCGTCGCCGCCTTACGGTCTTTGCCGCCGCCTATGCCGACGCGTGGGAAAGAGAGAAGAAGCCGCAGGGCTATGAGCTTCAGGACGTCCGCCTCGGCGGTATGCTCCACCGTCTTGATTCCTGCATCAAAAAGCTCTCGGAGTACCTTGACGGCAAGCGCGCCGAGATCCCCGAGCTTTGCGAGGACATTCTGCGCCTGCCGAGCATCGCCCGCGACTGGTGGCAGATCAATACCCCCTCGATCATCTATACCTATTAAAACCAAGGGAGAGCCACTGCGGTGGCGCTCCCTTTCTCCTTCCCGTTTTTCCCGTGCGCCGTTTACGAAAAAATCCGAAAATTCCCGTAAGCATTGACTTTTATCGTTGGCTGTGTTACTCTTAATACAGATACTTTATCCATAAGGAGGTCTCCTATGTCCGCATCTCCCATGCTCGGCGTGATGCTCGATTGCTCGCGCAACGCCGTTTACCGTCCCGAGGCGGTCCGTCGCCTCATCGATCTTCTTTCGAAAATGGGGTACAATACGCTCCAACTCTATACCGAGGACACCTATGAGGTGGACGGCGAGCCCTTTTTCGGTTATCTGCGCGGCCGCTATACCAAGGCGGAGCTCCGTGAGCTGGACGCCTACGCCGCCTCTCGCGGCATCGAGCTTCAGCCCTGCATTCAGACCCTCGCGCACCTCGATGCCATCTTCCGTTGGCCCACCTATTCGGTCATCAACGATCAGGGCAACGCTCTCTTTGTCGGTGAGGAGCGCACTTATGAGCTCATCGACCGTATGTTTGCCTCGTGTGCCGAGTGCTTTACCTCGCGCCGTATCCATATCGGTATGGACGAGGCGTTTGCCATCGGTCGCGGCAAGCACCTCGATAAGCACGGCTATATGCCTCGCTTCGACATCATTCTCCCGCATCTTCAGCGTGTCTGCAAGATCGCCGAGAAGTACGGCTTCCACCCGATGGCGTGGGGCGATATGTTCTTCCGTGCCGCGGCAAACGGCGGCTGGTACGGCGCCGAGGCCCACCCGACCGAGGAGTTGATCGCCAAGATCCCCGAGGACCTCGAGCTCTTTGCGTGGGACTACTACCATTCGCGTGTGGAGGAGTACGACAAGCTGCTTGACGGCTTCTGCCGCTTCCGCCGCAAGATCATGTTCGCGGGCGGTGCCTGGACCTCCACGAGTGCTACCGCGCACAACGATTACTCGCTCCGCTCGACCCGCGCCGCGATCGACTCCTGCCGCAAGCACGGTATTTCCGACGTCCTCATCACGATGTGGGGCGATAACGGCGGTGAGGCCTCGGCCTTCTCGCTGCTTCCCTCGCTCTTCTACGCCGCCGAGCTGGCTCGTGGCAACGACGATATGGCCCTCATCAAGGCCCGCTTCCGCGAGGTCATCGGTGAGGATTTCGATAAGATGATGGCGCTCGATCTTCCCGAGGCGTTCGGCAATTATCCGTACGGCGAGAACAACGCCGCCAAGCATGGCCTCTATAACGATCCCTTCCGCGGCATTATGGATAAGTCGCTGTTTCCCGGTGGCACCGCCCACTTCCGCCGTGCCGCCAAAAAGCTCCGCGCCTATGCGCGTGAGGGGGCGAGTTTGCCTACCTCTTTGACCTCGCCGCCAAGCTCTCCTCGGTCATGGAGATCAAGTATGAGCTGGGCGTCCGCCTGCACGCCGCGTACGAGGCCAACGACCGCGAGGGCCTTGCCGCCGCCGCGAGAGACCTTCGCCGCGCCGCGAGGCGCCTGGAGATCTACCACGAGGCCTACCGTAATGCCTGGTACTACGAGAAAAAGAACATCGGCTATGAGGTCCAGCAGATCCGTCTTGACGGTATGACGGGCCGCCTGAAGCTTTGCGCCTCGCAGGTCGAGGACTACCTAGCAGGCCGTCTTGACCGCCTCGAGGAGGTCGAGGAGGAGATCCTGCCTCTTTCCCACCGCATTTTCAACTGGGGGCCGATGACGACTGCCTGCCGCCTCTGAAGAGCGGTGAATTCGGGCATAAATCACCGTTTCCTCCCGCTCGCCGTATGAAAATACGTCTTCGGGTCGGAGAACGGCGATTTCTGCTCCGAATTTTCTCCCTCTTGACTACCGTTTCCTCCCGCTCGCCGTATGTCAATACGCCTTCGGGACGGAAAACGGCGATTTCGGCTCCGAATTCCCTCGCTCTTGACTACCACACCTCCCACTCGCCGTATGTCAATACGTCTTCGGGTCGGAGAACGGCGATTTCTGCTCCGAATTCCCTCGCTCTTGACTACCGTTTCCTCCCACTCGCCGTATGAAAATACGCCTTCGGGACGGAAAACGCCAATGTCCGCACGGAATTCTCTCACTCTTCGGACGGCGCATTTCGGCATAAAACACAAAAGGGGCAACCGCGGTTGCCCCTTTTGCTTGGTCGCTTCCGCCCCCCGACATACCCCCTAACGCCCGCAGATTTGGTCACGTTGTCGGATTTGTAAATGACACCTTACAAAAAGTGGGGCAAATTTGTCGAAAGGGGTTGCAAAGTTGCAAGAAAATCTATATAATAGATGTAGTACATCGAAGACTTGCGCACCGCAAGGTGCAGAAAGAGGTTATTATGGGACTTTTCAGCTGGTTTAAGAAAAAGAAGCAGGACGAGGTCGCTCCCGCCCCCGTAGAGACGGTCGCTCCCGTCGTGGAGGAGCCCGCTCCTGTCAAGGAGGAGACTCCCGCCCCCGCCCCCGTGGCTGAGGCCCCTGCCGCCGCTCCCGAGGCCGCGCCCATTCCCGAGACGGCTCCTGCGCCCACCCCGAAGGCCGCGCCCAAGGCGGCTCCTGCTCCCAAGGCCCCGAAGGCCGAGCCGAAGACCGAGGTGAAGGCCGCCCCTGCCCCCGTGAGCGAGGCGCCCGCCGACAGCAAGACCATTGTTGGTAAGGACGAGAGCGTCGTTGTGCGCCTTGTGAGAGTGGAGAAGCCCGCCGAGGAGCCCACCCCCGCCGCCGAGTCCACCCCCGTGGTCGAGGAAGGCCCCAAGGTGCTTGGCAAGTACGAGTTTGACCTCGCGCCCGACGGCTATCGCTTCTACCTTGTCGCCAATAACGG
The DNA here is from genome assembly GCA_017500625.1 of Clostridia bacterium. The sequence continues at coordinate 3,940 of JAFVYX010000176.1, forward strand.
TCAGCTTTTGTACGAGAGCATCGGCTTCACCTCGATGGAAGGGGCCGTTGTCGGTATCGATACCTTCCGCCGTGCCGTGGAGGGGGGCAACTTCGCCGTGATCTCGGACAAATACAACCGCTTCCGCTTCGTTCTGAACCGCAAGTATTACGGTGAAAACTATTCGACTCGCGCCCAGTGCGAGAAGTGCGTTGAGTCGGTCAAGCGCTTTGCTCCCGACGCCGTGGTGTCTGAGTTTGCTCCCACCGAGGAGCAGCTGGCGACCTTTGCCGCTGCCAAGGCCTCGCTCCGCACCGTCAAGGACGTGGATTGGGACGCTGTTGAGCAGAGGGAGGCCGCCGCCGCGAAGCTCGGCAAGTTTGAGATCTCGCGTGAGGAGGATAAGGAGTACCGCTTCTACCTCGTTGCCAACAACGGTCAGGTGCTCTACACGGGCAAAAATTATCAGAAGCTTTGCCAGTGCCTCGCGGGCATCAAGTCCTTCAAGCGCGCCGTCTACGTCGGCAACTTCTCGATCGATCAGGATAAGTTCGGCCGCTTCCGCTACATTCTCAAAAACATCGGCGTTGCGCCCGCCTTCATGGGTGAGTCCTACACCACCCGCAAGCAGTGCGAAAGCTCGATCGAGTCGGTCAAGAATTTTGTCGTGACGGCCGAGATCGAGATCCCGGAATGAAAAATTCGGGCATAACCGAAAAAACCGAGCGAAAGCTCGGTTTTTTCTATCGCCGTGTCCTCCCACTCGCCGTATGTGAATACGTCTTCGGGTCGGAGAACGGCGATTTCTGCTCCGAATTTTCTCATTCCTGGCATGGCTTTAGGGCATAACCGAAAAAACCGAGCGAAAGCTCGGTTTTTTCTATCGCCGTTTCCTCCCGCTCGCCGTATGTGA
>JAFVYX010000177.1 GCA_017500625.1 Clostridia bacterium
GCCAAGGGCGCCCGGCACGATACCTTCTTCGGCCTTACGGGCGTCGGTGACCTCATCGTCACCTGCTTCAGTCCCCATTCGCGCAATTACCGCGCCGGCCTCGCCGTCGGCCGTGCCAACAGCGGGGAAGCCGCCCACGGCCTTGATTATACCGTCGAGGGGATCGCCGCTTGCCGCGAGGTCACGGCCGAGGCGCGCCGTATGAGCATCGAGATGCCGATCGTCTTTGCCGTCCATGCCGTCCTCTTTGAGGGGGTGCGTCCAAGCGATGCGATCGCCGCCCTGATGCACCGCCCTCTGCGTGCGGAATAACGCGTTTTTGGCAATTTAGAAAAAACGAGAAAACAAGAGAAAACGAAAGAAAACGAGAGCATTTTTAAAAAAATAAAAAAATGCTCCTTTTCTTTCGAAAAAATGCTTGACAAGCCAAAAAACCTGTGCTATAATACACAAGCAATTAAAAAGACACCTATATGGAGGAAAGAAAATGTCCACATTCATGGCTAAGAAAGAAACCGTTAGCCGCAAGTGGTACGTGATCGACGCGCAGGGCAAGCCCCTTGGTAAGACCGCCGTCGCCGCTGCCAACATTCTTCGCGGCAAGCACCGTCCCGAGTACACCCCCCACGTGGATTGCGGTGAGTACGTCATCATCATCAACGCCGCCAAGGCCGTCCTCACGGGCAAGAAGCTCGATCAGAAGTTCTACTACCGCCACACCGGCTACATCGGCGGCCTGAAGTCTGTCAGCTACCGTCACCTGATGCAGGACAAGCCCGAGCTTGCCATGACCAAGGCGGTCAAGGGCATGCTCCCCAAGAACTCGATCGGCGACAAGGCCATCACCCGTCTTAAGGTGTTTGCCGATGACCAGCACAACCACCAGGCCCAGCAGCCCATCGCTGTTGACTGATTACCGTGAAAGGAGAAAAGACAATGTATCAGAGTGCAAAGCCCTATTTCTACGGCACCGGCAGAAGAAAGAAGTCGGTCGCTCGTGTTCGTCTCTATCCCGGTACCGGTGTGGTGACTGTGAACGGCAAGACCATCGATGATTACTTCGGTCTCGAGACCCTGAAGCTCATCGTCAACCAGCCCTTCGGCGTGACCGACACGGTTGGCAAGTTTGACATCGTCTGCACCGTCCGCGGTGGCGGTCTTTCCGGTCAGGCGGGCGCCATCCGTCACGGCCTTGCCCGTGCCCTCGTCGTTGCCGATGAGGCCGCCTACAAGAAGGCCCTGAAGGCCGCCGGCTTCCTGACGCGCGACCCTCGTATGAAGGAGAGAAAGAAGTACGGTCTCAAGGCCGCCCGTCGTGCTCCCCAGTTCTCGAAGAGATAATTTGCTTTATCTTATACAAAAAGCTCTGCCGAGGCAGAGCTTTTTGTTTTGTATTTACTTTTTTTGCGGTTTGTGCTATACTGTACGTGACCGATACGCTTTCGCCGGGAGGTGCCGATTTGCCGATCTATTTCCTGCCCAGGATCGTTCTTTTTATCGCGTTGTTTATCCTTCTGCGTAAAAGGAAGCTGATCATCGCCAAAAAAGACGATAGAAAGAAGAAAAACGGAGGACAAAACGCTAATGCTTGAGCTTGCCAAACGATTCATCGGAAAGGAGTGTCTGGTGTACTCCTTTGACAGCGGCCACCAGTTTGAGGGGGTCATCAAGGAGGTCACCGACGGCGCCCTGCTTCTCGAAAAGAATGGCGCCCTGGAGGCCATCAATCTGGAGTTCGTCATCCGGATCCGCGAATACCCCCGAAACAAAAACGGGAAAAAGAAGTCCCTGGTGCTGGACTGAGCCACAAGGAGTCGACCGATGCCCAAGGAACCGAAAAAACTGGCGCTTCTCTATATTCTCAAGATCCTTGAGACCGAGACCGATGCCGATCACCCCCTCACGCAGGAGGCGATCGCCGAGCGCCTTTTCGCCGATTATGAGATCACGCTGGAGCGCAAGGCGGTCGGCCGCAACCTCGCGATGCTCGCAGAGGCGGGGCACGACGTCATCAGCACGCCGCACGGCGTGTACCTCGGCGAGCGCACGTTCGAGCCGAGTGAGCTCCGTCTGCTCATCGACGGCGTCCTGTTCTCGCGCCATATCCACCCCCGACAGGCCCGCCGCCTGGCCGAGCGTTTAGCCGCCCTCGGCGGTCGTCACTTCCGCTCGGGGCTTGGCA
>JAFVYX010000178.1 GCA_017500625.1 Clostridia bacterium
GGTGCCAAGATCGCTATCATCGACCGCAACAAGGAGGCGGGTGACGCCGTTGTCGCCCGTATCCGTGAGGCGGGCGGCACGGCCATCATGGTCCCCACCGACTGCCTGGATCCCGAGAGCCTGGAGGCGGCCCACGCCACCGTTCTTGCCGAGCTTGGCGAGGTGGACATCCTTGTGAACGGCGCCGGCGGTAACAACCCCCGTGCCACCACCGACAACGAGTACTACGAGAACGACGAGCTTCCCGATCCCGACAAGAAGGACTTCTTCTCTCTGAAGCCCGACGGCATCCGCTTCGTCTTTGACCTGAACGTGACGGCGGCCTTCCTCACCACCCAGATCTTTGCCAAGGGTATGGCGAAGTCGGGCAAGGGCGGTAACATTCTGAACATCTCCTCGATGAACGCCTACCGTCCCCTCACGAAGATCCCCGCGTACAGCGCCGCCAAGGCCGCGGTCTCCAACTTCACGCAGTGGCTGGCCGTTCACTTTGCCGGCACGGGCGTCCGCGTGAACGCGATCGCTCCCGGCTTCTTCGTTTCCAAGCAGAACCGTGCGCTCCTCTTCAATGAGGACGGCACTCCCACCGCCCGTACGGGCAAGATCCTGGCCGCCACGCCCATGAAGCGCTTTGGCGAGGCCGAGGAGCTGCTGGGCGGTCTGCTCTGGCTCCTTTCCGACGGTGCCAGCTTTGTCACCGGTATCGTTCTCCCGATCGACGGCGGCTTCTCCGCTTACTCGGGCGTCTGATTTCTGACCTTGGGAGCAGGTCCTGCCGCATGCGGGACCTGCTTACTGCATATAAGGAGTAACGTTATGTTTAAGGAAACCTACCTTCCCCTGATCCTTGTGGCGTTTGCCGCGGCGATCACGCTTTGCTACGTGTTCGTCCTTTTCCATAAAGTCTCGCGTCTGAAGATCGAGAATGCAAAGGTGGAGGAGATCCACAAGCACATTCACGACGGCGCCATGACCTTCCTCTTCCGCGAATACAAGCTCATCATTCCCTTTGTTGCCGGCGTTGCCGTTCTGCTCACCGTGCTGGGCTTTATCCCCGCGCTCCGTGACGCTGAGGGCATTGGCTGGCAGGCGGCGATCTGCTTCGTTGTCGGTGCCTGCTTCTCGGCGTCGGCCGGCTGGATCGGCATGTTCATTGCCACCAAGGCCAACGCGAGAACCGCCGTCAAGGCCGAGCGTGAGGGCATGTCGGGCGCGCTCAAGACCGCCTTCTCGGGTGGTGCCGTTCTGGGCCTTTCGGTCGTCGGCTTCGGACTTTTCGGCCTTACGATGATCTCGATCGTCGTTTGCCTTATCACGGGGACCCTCGCCTCGGCCGTCCAGATCCTGACGGGCTACAGTCTCGGCTGCTCGCTCATCGCGCTGTTTGCGCGTGTGGGCGGCGGCATTTACACCAAGGCGGCCGACGTCGGCGCTGACCTTGTGGGCAAGCTTGAGGCCGGCATTCCCGAGGACGACCCCCGTAACCCCGCCACGATCGCCGATAACGTTGGTGACAACGTGGGTGACATTGCGGGTATGGGCTCCGACCTGACCGAATCCTACGTCGGATCGATCATCTCCTGCCTGACGATGGCGCTCTTCACGGGCAAGACGGGGGCGTTCCTTCTCTTCCCCATTCTCCTTTGCGGCGTGGGCGCCCTGGCCTCGATCATCTCGGTGCTCATCGTACGTGCGAGAAGCTGGAGCGATCCGCACAAGGCCCTGAACATTGCCACCTACATTGCCACGGGCATCGTGGTGGTGGCCGCCGTTCTTCTCTCGGTCTTCTACGTCCGTGACTGGCGCCTGATGGTCTCGGTCATCTCGGGCCTTCTCGCCGGCATCGGCGTCGGCTTCATTGCCGAGCTTTATACCTCGGACGAATATTCCTCGGTGAAGCGCATCGCCAAGGAATCGACCACGGGCCACGGTACCAACATCATTGCCGGTCTTGGCGTTGGCATGAAGTCCACCTGGCTGACGATCGCCTGCCTTGGCGCCGCGATCGCCCTCGGCTACTTCTTCGGCGGTAGCTACGGCATTGCGCTGGCGGCTGTCGGTATGCTCTCCACGGTCGGTATCACGGTCTCGGTCGACGGCTACGGCCCGATCGCCGATAACGCGGGCGGCATTGCCGAGATGTCCGAGATGCCCCACGGCGTGCGTGAGATCACCGACAAGCTGGACGCGGTCGGCAACACCACCGCCGCGATCGGCAAGGGCTTCTGCATCGGCTCGGCCACGCTGACCTCGCTCGCCTTTATCGTTTCGTTCATTGAAGCCGTGAAGCGGTACGTTCCCGGCTTTGAGATCTCGCTGGCCGATCCCAAGGTGCTGATCGGTATGCTGGTGGGCGCCATGCTCCCCTACCTCTTCAGTGCGCTGGTCATCGGCTCTGTCGGCCGCGCCGCCAACAAGATGGTCGATGAGGTGCGCGCCCAGTACGAGGCGCACCCCGAGATCCTCGAGGGCAAGCTGGCTCCCGACTACAACCGCTGCATCGACATCTCCACGAAGGCCTCTCTCCGCGAGATGATCGTGCCCGGCATCATTGTGCTGGTGGCTCCTGTGGCGGCGGGCTTTATCCTCGGTGCCGAGGGTCTTGGCGGCCTTCTCATCGGCGGTCTTGTCTCTGCCATTATGCTGGCCGTGTTCATGGCGAACGCGGGCGGTGCCTGGGACAACGCCAAGAAGTACGTGGAAGCGGGCAACTTCGGCGGTAAGGGCAGCGATACGCACAAGGCCGCCGTCACGGGCGACACCGTCGGCGATCCCTTCAAGGACACCGCGGGCCCTGCCATGGATATTCTCATCAAGCTGATGTCGGTCATCTCGCTGGTGCTGGTGCCGGTGCTGGTGAAATGCACGTCGCTCTGGGATCTGATCGTCAATCTGCTTTGATCTTGTAAAACGGTGGGAGATTCCCACCGTTTTATTTTTCAAAAAGGGACTTTTCCTCTTTACATTTTTTTGCCCGTATTGTATAATTATTATGCGCTATAATATTTCCGAAAGGCGAGAAAATATCGTGAGTAAAAAAATTATAGAAAATGCCAAGGTCGTTCTGGAAACGGGAATCCTCTTTGACGGTGTGATCGTCACCGAGGGCGATAGAATTCTGGCGGTCGGCAAGCGCGGCGAGGTCACGCCTCCCGACGGCGCCGAGCGCATTGACGCCCACGGCGCGTACGTCGGCCCCGGATTTGTCGATATCCACGTACACGGCGGCAACAACCTTTCCACCTGCCTCGATGCGGTGGAGGCGTGCGAATTTTTCCTGCGCCACGGCACCACCTCTCTTCTGGCAACACCCGCTTACAGCATGGGCTTTGATGAATTTATCGCTAACGTCCGTGCCGCCAAGGCGGCTATGGGCAAAGCACGCACCCTGCGCGGGCTCTACCTTGAGGGCCCCTACACCAACGGCAAGTACGGCGCCAATGCCCACCGTTACGCTTGGTATGGGCAGCTGAAGCCCGAGCAATACACGGCACTGGTCGATGCGGCGGGCGATGCCGCCCGTGTGTGGACGATCGCTCCCGAGAGAAAGAGCGAGGGGCTTTGCGGCTTTATGGAGTACGCAAGAAGCGTTCAGCCGAGCGTTGTGTTTGCCGTTGGCCACAGCGAGGCGACGCCCGGCGAGATCCGTGCCCTCGGCAAATACCGCCCGACGCTCCAGACTCACTCGATGGACGCCACGGGCCGTCTCCCCGTTTCCGAGGGCACGCGTGCCGTCGGCCCCGATGAATACTGTTTCCACGAGCCGAGCGTGTACTGCGAGATGATCTCCGACTCGCTGGCGATCCACGTTCAGCCCGAGATGCAAAAGCTCCTCATTCATACGAAGGGCGTGCATCACGTGGTGCTGATCACCGATTCGACGGTAAGAGACAACCCGAATCCGCCCGAGCTTTCTCACGTGCCCGACCTCAACTTTGACGACCGCGGCGGTATCTCGGGCAGCAAAATGACGATGGAGCTTGCCTGCCGCAACGTAATGACGCACACCACCTGCGGCATTGCCGAGGCGTTTATGATGGCCTCGGGCAACCCCGCGCGTGCGGTTGGCCTTGACGATGAGATCGGCTCGATCGAGGTCGGAAAGCGCGCCGACCTTGTGTTCTGTGACGATATTTTCAACGTCAAGCAGGTCATGCTTGGCGGCGAGATCGTAGTGTAAGGAGAGAGCTATGAAGGATTTTCAGGTAGGATACGCCTCGGTCGATATCACCCCCCCCCTCGGCTCGGCGATCAACGGCTATTACGTGCCGCGCTACGCCAAGGGGATCCTCGATCCCCTGACGGCCAGTGCGCTGGCGCTGACGCTGGGCGAGCAGACCGTTGTGCTGATGAGCATCGACAACTGCCTTTTCTCCCGTGCCTTTGTCCATCGCTGCAATAAGGCGATCGAGAAAGCGACGGGGCTTTCGGGCGATTGCGTGATGATCACGGCCACGCATACGCACACGGGGCCCTTCTGTGAGCCCACCACGATGTTTGAGACCGACGATGCGCCCATTCTGGCCTACGGCGAGTTCCTGGTTTCCCGCGTGGCCGATGCCGTAGCGCTGGCGCTCGACGACCGCCACCCCGCCCGTATGGGCTATATCGTGGGCACGGCGCCCGAGAGAGTGGCTTATATTCGCCGCTACAAAATGAAGGACGGCACAACGATGACCTGCCCGCCCATCGACGACCCGAACATCGATCACCCGATCGGCACGCTCGATCAGCGCGTGAACGTTCTCCGCTTTGACCGCGAGGGGGCCCCCACCGTCATTCTGATGAACTACGGTCTGCACGCCGACTGCGTGAACGGCGAGCTTCTCTCCCCCGACTGGCCCTGCGAGATGGCCAAGACGCTGGAGAAAGCACTGGACGGCGTTAAGACGATGTTCATCAGCGGCGCCGCCGGCGACGTTGGCAGCACGAACGTCCACCCGAAGGACGGCGATATGAACGACACCGAGATCAGCTTTGACAACGAGATGAAGAGCCCCGGCATGGCGCGCTTTGTCGGCCGTGCGTTGGCGGGCACCGTCCTCCAAGTCTACGACAAGGTCAAGTACGTTCCCGTCGAGCGACTCAAGATCCAAAAGCGCGAGATCGCGGTGGCGGCCAACGTCCCCGCCCGTGAGGATCTGCCGCGCGCCCACGAATACAAGCGCCTGCACGATATGGGGCGCGACGACCTCATTCCCTACTCTGCCATGGAGCTGACGACCGTGGTCGCCGAGGCGCTCCGTATGTGCCGCCTGGAGAACGGCCCCGAAAGCTTCCCGATGGATCTTACGGGCGTTGTGATCGGTGAGGTGGCGCTCCTCGGCATTCCCGGCGAGCCCTTTACCGACATTGGCGTTGGCATCAAGAAGACCGAGGGCTACGGCCTCATTCTCCCCTGCGCGCTGTCGGGCGGCTATGAGGGGTATTTCCCCATGCAGTCGGCGTATGACGAGGGCGGCTACGAGGCCCGCACCTCGGTCTTCCGTGCCGGCGTTGCCGAGACGATCGTCAAGGAGGGGCGTACGCTTCTTACCGATATGAAGGAGGCGTAAGCCAAAAGTTCCCCCGCGATGAAGAAATCGCGTGGGATCGGGCAATACTCCGTACGGATACTTGAGTTTGGGAGGATCGCCATTTGAAGCTGGCATTTTTTGATACCAAGCCCTACGACAGGGCGGCCTTTGATCGCGCCGCGGTGGGGACGGGCATCGAGATCAAATACTTTGAGACCAAGCTCACCGAGGACACGGTGAACCTGGCGGCAGGGCACGATGCCGTTTGCGTGTTTGTGAACGACACGGTGAACGCCACCGTCATCGACCGCCTCCGTGAGCTTAGGATCGGCACGCTGGCCCTACGCTCGGCGGGCTTTAACAACGTGGATATGAAGCACGCCTTCGGGCGCTTGCACGTCGTGCGTGTGCCCGCCTATTCGCCCTATGCGGTGGCCGAGCATACCATGGCCCTTCTCCTCACCTCGGTAAGGCGGATCCACAAGGCGTATATCCGCACGCGCGATTTTAATTTCAGTCTTGCGGGTATGACGGGCTTTGACCTGCACGGCAAGACGGTGGGCGTTGTGGGCACGGGGCGGATCGGCCGCGTATTCATCGACATCTGCCTTGGCTTCGGAATGCGGGTGCTTGCCTACGATAAGCACCCGAAGCCGGACGACGAGCGCGTGCACTACGTGCCGCTTGACACGCTGTTTGCCGAGAGCGACATCATCTCGCTCCACTGCCCTTTGACCGAGGACACCTATCACCTCATTGACGAGGAAGCGCTCAAGAAATGCCGACGAGGCGTGGTGCTGCTCAACACCTCGCGTGGGGCGCTCGTCGATGCCGAGGCGCTCCTGACCGCCATTAAGTCGCGGCAGGTGGGAGCCGCCTGCCTTGACGTGTACGAGGAGGAGTCCGACCTCTTTTTTGAGGACTTCTCGGGCCATATTCTGGAGGACGACACGCTGGCACGGCTCATCTCCATGCCCAACGTGATCGTATCCTCGCACCAGGCCTTCCTCACCGAGGAGGCACTGGCGAACATTGCCGAGACCACACTCGACAATCTTCTGGCCCTGGAGCGCTACGGGGAATGCCCGAACGAGGTTTGCTACAAAAACGGCTCTGCCGAAGACTGCAAGAGCGGAAAATGCTTTTGACGGCGGCGAGCAAAAATAAAGAAAGACGAGGGAACGCATGATGAACATTACAAACGACATAAGGTACATTGGCGTCAATGACCACAGCATTGACCTGTTTGAGGGGCAGTACGTGGTACCGAACGGCATGGCCTACAACTCCTACCTGATCCTTGACGAGAAGGTTGCCGTGATGGACACGGTGGACGCCGCCTTTACCCACGAGTGGCTCGATAACCTGCAGAACGCCCTCGGCGGCCGCGCCCCCGACTATCTCATCGTTCAGCACATGGAGCCCGACCACTCCGCGAACGTTTTGAATTTCTCAAAGACCTACCCCGCGGCCACCATTGTGGCCTCCGCCAAGGCGTTTACCATGATGAAAAACTTTTTCGGCACCGACTTTGCCGAGAACCGCCTTGTGGTCGGAGAGGGCGACACCCTCTCGCTTGGGAAGCACACCCTCACCTTTGTGACGGCGCCGATGGTGCATTGGCCCGAGGTCATTGTGACCTACGATGCCTATGACAAGGTCCTCTTCTCTGCCGACGGCTTCGGCAAGTTCGGCGCCTTGGACGTCGACGAGGACTGGGCGTGCGAGGCGAGGCGCTATTACA
>JAFVYX010000179.1 GCA_017500625.1 Clostridia bacterium
ATTTCTCGAGACCTTTAAGGAGGCCGCCGCGGCCATAGGGAAAAACGAGGCGCTCTCGCGCTACCTTGCGCTCCTTGCCCACGCGATCTCCGACAGAAGCCGGGCGTACAACAACCTCGCCTCCTTCACCCCGCCGAAGCTGCCCGAGGGCGGCCACGACCTCGCCTACGATATGGTCACCGCCCTGGCCACCGCCTCGATGATCCCCCACGCCTACCGTGTGATGACGGCACGCGGCATTCCCGAGGAGATGGTCCTCCGCTCGATCCGCTCGATCGACGGAAGCGTCGGCACCTACGCCGACCGCAACGGCGGCCACCCGGGCTTCCACCTCATCGGCTGGCACCAGCGCACGATCGACGGGAACCTCTACGTCGTGGGCTCTCTCCAGCTGGAGGTCTTTGCCACCTTCGGCGCCCTGGCCACCGTCTACCGCAATGCCGCGGGTGAATCTCTCGCGCTGGCCGAGGGCATCACCCTCCACCGCGACGGCTATGCCCTCGGCGCCCATGGCTTCCTTGACGAGGAGGGCGCGTGGACGGCCAACGTCACCGAGACTGAGGACGCCTACGTCGGCTACCCTTACGATGAGCGCGGCTACGTCCAAAAGACCCCCGTCACCCTCAAAAAGAGCGAGTGGAGCGTGGCGATCAAGCATGGCGATCCCATTGTTTCGCTCCATATCCCCAAGGGCACCGACCTCAGGGACGAGAGCATTACCGAAACGATGGTAAAGATCCGCGCCTTCTGCGCCGAGTATTTCCCCGACTACCACTACCGCGCCTTCTATTGCTTCAGCTGGATGATGGATCCCCAGCTTGACGAAATGCTCGGTGAGCATACCAACATCGTCAAGTTCCGCCGCCGCTATCGCCCCATGACCTACAAGAGCGCCGGCCACGGCGTCTTCGGCTTCATCTTCCAAAAGCCCGATATGAACTTTTCGCTTGATGAGCTGCCCGAGAACACCACCCTCGAGCGCAAGCTCAAGGCCCACTACAAAAACGGCGGTGCGATCTACGAGATGCCCGCGTACTTCTTCTGATAGAAAAAAGGAAGCACTTAGTGCTTCCTTTTTTCTATGCGTCCCCTTGCAAAAACTACAGTTTGTAAACCTTACTTAACGGTCACGCGCCATTTGTCAAGCATCGCTACGGGGTGATAGGAGAGCTTGGAGCGGCGCAGTCCCTCGTCGTTCATATCGTCCTCGCGGTTGAGGTAGGGAATTCCTTCGGCGTTCTGCCACGCGGCGAAGCCCTGTACGATCTTCTGGTAGGAGCCCGCCACCGTGGTGTCGGCCTTCTCGATGTGGACGGTCAGCGTGTCGCCCACCACCTCACCGACGGCAAAGGCGCAGATCTTTCCCTCGGCACGCAGGACAAGACCCTGCATACCGTATTCGGCGTAGTGGGTCAGCACCTCCCGCGTCATATCCAGCTCCTCACGGAGAAGGGGGCGCTCGGCGTGTCGCTCGGCAAAGCGGTCGAGAAAGGGCAAAAGCTCGACCACGTCCCCCTCTGTAAGAGGGGTGAGGGTGTGATCGGGGTAGAGGCGGTCAAAGCGGTTGACGTGGTTGCGCTGTCCGCCAAAGCGGCGCCCCGCCAGAGTCGCCAGCTCCTCGGTGCGGTAGAGGTAGTCGGCTTCGCCGCGATCGCTTGTGACCTCGGCCTCGGGGAAGAGGGAAAGCAGGGCATCGCGCTCGCTGTCCGAAAGACAAACAAAGCAAAGTGCCTCCCCTTCGGCCCTCGCTCGCTCGGCAAGGCGGCGTACGGCACCCTCGGGATCGGCACCGCGCGGATAGAGAAAGCCCTCGGCCTGGCCGTCGTAGGTCAGGCGCACCAGGAGCGTGCCCTCCTCCTCAAGGAGCGAAAGGCGGAAATAGGAGCGCCACATCATAAGCAGCGCGGGACTCGCGGTGCAAAGGCGATTGTCCGCTCTCGCGAAATAGCGGCGCAAAAGCGGTAGGTCGGAAAGAGCTGCGGTCTTCACGGTGACGTGTCCTTACGGTTGTGATTTGGCCCAATCGGGCAAAGGATTTTCGGGATAAGGCGGTGTCTCGGGCGGGGGCACGTAGCCGCCGCCCGTGGGTGCGGTCGGTGCGGGGCGCGGTCGGTCGGGGAAGACAAAGACGGCCCGTCCCTCGCTGAGGGTGAGGTAGGCGTCAAAGCTTTTTCCGCTCTTAGGGGAAACGAAGCCCTCGATGAGCCCCGTTTTGCCCTCGGAGAGGAGGAGGCGCATCATAGCGATCGAGATCGGGCGGCCGCAAATGACCTCGCGGACCGAGAAGCGGCAATTCTTCTCGCGGTAATTGCCGCAGCCATAGCCAAAGCTTGTCCGCCTCACCGTGCCTCCGCACAAGGGGCAGGTGCCCACCTCGTCACCGAAAAGCCCCGTGTCGGTGTCCTTTTCGGGAGGCAGGTCGCGCGCGCGAAAGATTTCGGCGATCTCGGCCTCGGCCAGCTTCACGCTGTCGGCCACCGTCATCTTGCCGCGGAATACCCGCTTGAGCGCCTTGCCAAGCTCGCTCGTCTTGTATTTGTCCATACTGATCCCGAGGCGGCCGAGCGCCTCGATGAGGTACTCGCCGTCGGGGAGAATGGTGTAGACGTCCTTTTTCAGCTGAATGTAATTGCTCTTTTTGGCGTTGTCGATAATGCCCGTGCGCGTGGCCTCGGTGCCAAGCTCCAGACCCTCGAAGATCGCGCGGTAGTCCTCGCTATCGTCGGTGCCGATGCTGTCTTCGCCGTCGGCGTTTTCTGCAGCGGATGCATCCTTTGCCGCTTTTTTATCGTCCTTAAATGGATTTTTCAGATAATTATTCAGCGTTTCAATGGTATAATGCCTGGGCGGCGAGGTCTCCTTTTCG
>JAFVYX010000180.1 GCA_017500625.1 Clostridia bacterium
GCCTCAAAGAAGTAGACGTACTGGCCGTTGAGATCGAGGACCAGCACAGACCCTCTGCCAAAGGGAAAAACGCCGATGATGGCATAGATCACCGCCATTAGAGAAAGAGGCAGAAGAAAGGCAAAGAGCAGATAAGAGCCCTCGTGCCGTCGGTAGAGGGAAACGGTCGCCAAGGCGAGGCGCCTCGGTAACCGCCCAAGGCGAGCGATCGGCTTCATTTCTTTCGCTTTCCCTTGCCCGCACTTTTCGGCTTTTCGCCCGAGATGCGTTTCCCGGGGACGGGCGGTACCGCCGTTTCGGTCGGCGCCGCCGCGGCCTTGACCTCGGGGAGGAGGAAGCTGACGGCGCGGTGGAAGCGGTTGGAGTTTTTAAGGACAAGCACGCCCTTTTGGCGAAGCACGATGAGGGTAATGACCGCTGCCAGAAGAAGAGCCCCTCCGATCGAGGTGAAAAGCCCCACCGTGTAGATCGCAGGGCGGTAGAGAAGCTCGATCTCGTAGGTGCCTGCCTCGGGAAGGTCGAAGGCGAGAAGCGCATCGGCGCTCACGTAGCCCTCGGTGGGCTCGCCGTTCACGTAAATGCGCCAGCCCTTATCGTAGGGGATCGTGGTCTGCACCGAGGTGAAGCCCTCGGCGGCGGTCAGCGTACCGAGGAAGTGATCGTCATCGGCGCGCGACATCGTAAGGCCGCCACGGGAAAGGATCTCGGTGGCACGGGCAAGGTCGGCTTCGTCCACCGTGCAGAAGTATGGCGTGTCGGCCACAAGGTAGAATTCGTTTCCTTCGCCGAGAGAGAGCTCGACCGTGATCGTCTCGCCTGCCTCAAAGCTACCGAGAGATACGACCGAGGCAATGTTGGCGTGGCCGGGGTAGAAGGTCACGTCGCCAAAGCGCTCGCCGTTCACGTAGAGCTGCGCCTCGCGCGAGTATTTGGTGGGGAAATAGCAATAGACGGGAGAGCCGTCGCTCGGTGCTTTCAGGGTAAAGACGATGCGCGCACTCGCATTGCCCGAGAGGCACTTGTAAACGGCGTGGCTCCACGTAATTCCCTCCTTATCCATGCCGCCCTTGGTTGTCACCGTGGTGGGAATGGGATCGTATACCGAGAGGGTATCGTCGCCGCACAGGGCGGCGTAAATGGCGTTCATACGGGTAAAGGGCGACCAGAGAGTGCCGTCCCATTCCTCGTTCAGCACCCAGGTCTTTGTAAGATCGTCGTAATGATAATCCACCTGGTCGCGCGGAAGCGCCAGCGAAAGCTCGCGGAGCCCCGCCGAGGCGAAGATGAGCGGGAGAGCGTACGGGTTTTTGTAGGTGACGGTCGCGGTGTCGCCCTCGCCCGTTTTGTGGTATTCGGTATACAGGGGATCTACCGTCTCCCCCTGCTTGGCTACCCAATATTTTACACCGAGAAGGGAGTTCGTGACGACCGTTGATCCCGTGGCCTCGGTCCAGTGGGAGTTGGCCTTCATACCCAGCTGATGCTGAAGCTTGACCACCGAGGCATTCAGCGTGGAGGTGGAGGACGCCAGTCCCTTATACCCGATGACAAAGGAATCGCACACCGTGCGCTGGAATGTCTTGTCCATGCGGAAAAAGGGCGAGTCGTCGGTCTCCTTGACGTGGTCAAAGGCGTCGTCGTAAACGTCATAGAAGCCGTGGTAGGAATCGTAGCTCGAGATCACCACGTCCTCGTGCTGACGGCGCAGGTAGAAAACGCCGTTCAGAAGCGTTTCCAGCGAGATGACGCCGACAAGCAGCATGGCGATCACCTCAAAGCGCGGGGCCTTTTCCTCGTGGCCGCTGAGCAGAAGCAGGAGAAAGCCGTAGATGAGAAGACACCCGATCGTCAGCCAAACGCCCGAGAGATCGTCAAAGAATTCGCGCGTTTCGCCGTTAGCGGTGTAGGCAAGGCCAAGCTTCTGAAGCACCACGGTGAGAAGGAACAGCGTGCCGCAAACAGCCAAGATCGCGGTGGGTGGCACGCTGCGGAGCGCCGTGACGGCCCTTGCCGAGAGGAGGAGGACAACAAAAATGAAGAGAAAGCTATAGCGGTAGTTCAGCCAGTTGGGGGCCTGTCCGCCATGCCAAAGCACATCAAGCGTGTTGATGTACATGGAGACAAAGAGAAGGAAGAGCAGACCGCCCGAGGCGATCTTTTCCCGTGTGGGGATCTTGCCGGCAATGAAATAGAGGGGAAGGAGAATGAGCGCCAGAACGCCCGAATAGACCCACGGCAGGCCCTCGGGACGCACGGTGTCGTAAGCACCGGGGAAGAGCTTGGCAAGAAAGTCGATGATATCGAATTTCGTGCGGAAAGAGAAATCGCCCGTGGAAAAGTCGGTTTTACCGAAGGTGAGCGAATAATAGGCGGGGAGCAGAAGGAGCGCCGCGATCGCCAAGGCGATCGCCGTGAAGACCCCAACGCGGAGAAGCGAGGCCCAGAAATAATGCTTTTCGCCGCGGGGATTGATCTCCTCCCCGGTCTTCGAGAGAAAATAATAGAAGAAGTACATCGCGGTGAAGATGCAGATCATATACCCGATGTAGTAGTTCGCGAGAAGAATGACGGCCAGCGTCACGGTGTAAAGGATCGGCTTTCTGTGCTTGATGAGCCGCTCGAGCCCCAGGATCAGGAGGGGCAAAAGCATCAGCCCGTCGATCCACATCGTGTTGTGCTGCATCACCACCACGTAGGACGAGAGGGCATAGAGGACCGAGAGGCCGACGGTCAGAGTCTTCGGAGGGCGGCGCGTATAGTGGAGAAAGGCGCCGAAGCTGAGGCCGGCAATGCCGCCCTTGAGGACGAACATCACAAGGAGCGCCTCCAGAATGTTCTTTTCGGGAAAGAGCGCTACGATGAAGGAAAGGGGAGAGGCGAGATAGTAAGTGTAAATTCCGAGAAATTCCCCTCCAAGAGAGCGAGAGAAGGAGTAAAAGAGACTGCCGTCTCCGTGCAGAAGCGCCCTAAGCCCGGCAAAGAACTGGACGTACTGACCGTTGAGATCCAGCACCAGCACCGAGCTTTCGCCGAAGGGGTA
>JAFVYX010000181.1 GCA_017500625.1 Clostridia bacterium
GGAAGCCCGCACCGCACCCCACGTCGATCACCGAGGCCCCCGCGGGAAGGAGGGAGGCCCCCATCAGCGAGTCGACAAAGTGCAACAGTACGATCTCCTCCACTCCCTTAAGGGCGGTGAGGTTGTATTTTTCATTCTCCTCGAGAAGAAAGCGGTACAATCCGTAAAAGGCCTCGGCGCGCTCGGGCGAGAGGAGAGGGGCCAGCCCCGCGGCGGAAAAGGCCGCCTGCAGGGTGCCGTAAAAGTCGGCTTCGTGCTCGGTCATCGAAAGGTCTCCTTGCTGAAATCTTTTTTACAGTATAGCAGATTTTTTTGGCTTTGGAAAGAGGTGTGGGGTGAATTTTTCTGTTTTTCTAAAAGTTGGGAGGACAAACCTTGACAAGCGCGTCGCCTTGTGATATACTTTTAAAGTAATATATATTTGTTTTAAGGAGTATTTCTTATGTCTATGTACAACAAGAAGTCGGTTGAGGACATTCCCGCTCTCGAGGGTGTCCGCGTTCTGGCCCGTTGCGATTTCAACGTGCCGCTGAAGGACGGCGTCATCACGAGCGAGAAGCGCATCGTGGAGGCCCTCCCTACCATCAAGTACCTCATCGGTAAGGGCGCCCGTGTGATCCTTTGCTCGCACCTCGGCAAGCCCCATAACGTGCTGACCCCCGGCTTCGGCCTGACCAAGAAGGAGAAGAAGAAGGTCGAGGCAATGCCCGAGGCCGAGCGTGAGGCCGCCACGGCGGAGCTGCTCAAGAAGGCCGAGGGTGACCGCAAGAAGCTGTCGCTGGCCCCCGTCGCCGCCAAGCTCTCCGAGCTTCTCGGCAAGGACGTGGCCTTTGCCGCTGACATCGTCGGTGAGGACGCCCGTGCCAAGGCCGCCGCGATGAAGAACGGTGACGTGCTTCTCATCGAGAACGTCCGCTTC
Source organism: Clostridia bacterium (assembly GCA_017500625.1). The sequence continues at coordinate 920 of JAFVYX010000181.1, forward strand.
GATGCGGGCGAGGAGAAGAACAAGCCCGAGTTCGCCAAGGCCCTTTCGGAGCTGGCTGACGTTTACGTCAACGATGCCTTTGGCACCGCCCACAGAGCCCACGCCTCCACCGCCGGCGTTGCCGATTACCTGCCCGCCTACTGCGGCTACCTCATCGGCAAGGAGATCGGCATCATGGGTGCCGCCCTTGAGAATCCCCAGCGCCCCTTCGTCGCCATTCTCGGCGGCGCCAAGGTGGCCGACAAGCTGAACGTTATCAACAACCTCCTGACCAAGGTCGATACCCTCATCATCGGCGGCGGCATGGCCTACACCTTCCTCCGTGCCAAGGGCTACGAGATCGGCACCTCGCTCTTCGATTCCGAGAAGGTCGATTACTGCCGTGAGATGATGGAGAAGGCCGAGAAGACCGGCGTCAAGCTCCTTCTGCCGATCGACACCGTGATCGCCCCTGCGTTCCCCGATCCGATCGATGCCGCCATTGAGGTTGCCACCGTGGCCTCCTCCGAGATCCCTGCCGACAAGATGGGCCTCGATATCGGTGAAAAGACCCGCGCCCTGTATGCCGACGCCGTGAAGAGCGCCAAGACGGTCGTCTGGAACGGCCCGATGGGCGTGTTTGAGAATCCCACGCTGGCGGCCGGCACCATTGCTGTGGCCAAGGCCCTGGCCGAGTCGGAGGCCACCACGATCGTTGGCGGCGGTGACTCCGCGGCGGCCTGCGAGCAGCTTGGCTTTGCCGATCGCATCACCCACATCTCGACGGGTGGCGGCGCCTCGCTAGAGTTCCTTGAGGGGCTCGTTCTTCCCGGCATCGCCTGCCTTCAGGACAAATAAGGAGAATTGACATGAGAAGATACGTTATCGCCGGCAACTGGAAAATGAACATGACCCCCTCCGAGACGGGCGCCTTCCTTCGTGAGCTGGCTCCCAAGGTGGCGGGCAAGGACGCTTGCGACATCGTGCTTTGCGTTCCCTTCGTTGACATCGCCCCCGCGATCGAGGCGGCCAAGGGCACCAACATCAAGATCGGCACGCAGAACGTCCACTTTAAGGAGAGCGGCGCCTACACGGGCGAGATCTCCGCAGCGATGCTGAAGGAGACGGGCGTTGAGTACGTCATCGTCGGTCACAGCGAGCGCCGTCAGTACTTCGGTGAGACCGATGAGACGGTCAACCTCCGCACCAAGGCGGCCCTCGCCGCCGGTCTTACCGTTATCCTCTGCCTCGGCGAGCTTCTTGAGGCGCGCCAGGCGGGTATCACGGCCGAGATCGTTTCGATGCAGACCAAGCTCGACCTCGCGGGCATTCCTGCCGAGGATCTCTCGCGCATCATCATTGCCTATGAGCCCGTCTGGGCGATCGGCACCGGCCTCACCGCCACGCCCGAGCAGGCCGACGAGGCCTGCGGCATTATCCGCTCGGTGGTTGCCGACCTTTACGGCA
>JAFVYX010000182.1 GCA_017500625.1 Clostridia bacterium
GCGCTACCAACTGCGCCACACCCAGATGCTTTAGTATTATAGCACAAGGGGGGCGATAAGTCAAGGGCTTTTTTGCTTTTTCTTTATCTTTTTTTCTTGGGTAGAGGGACAATGGGGAAGGGGATGAAAAAAGGCGCGTTTTCAGGGGTTTTGAAGCTTTTCGTCGTGGCGGTCAGCCAACGATGTGCTGCTTGATTGAGATCCGCAGTCCCTCAAGATAGAAGATGAGTCCGACAAATGACAGGAAGTGCCGACCGCAAACGTCGGCATCGTCGCCCGGATATCGCTCACTTATACGTTGGGATCCTTTGAAAGGCAGCTCCACCACAAAATCTTGCCCATAGGGAAGTGTTTTTTCTTGCAGCGGCTTGTAATTTTTGTTTTTTTATGGTAGAATATATACCAATATAGGCCGCGGCGGCACTGTAGCTCATTTCTCGGTGCGCGTGACGGCAAATCTCTTTCATTAGGAGGTCCAAAAATGGCACAGAACAACGAGAAATTCTACATCACCACCGCGATCGCGTACTCATCGCGCAAGCCGCACTTTGGCAACACCTACGAGGTCATTGCGACCGATGCGGTCGCGCGCTTCCAGCGGCAGATGGGGCGTGACGTCTTTTTCCTGACGGGCACGGACGAGCACGGCCAGAAGATCGAGAACCTCGCCAATGAGGCGGGCATCACGCCGCAGGCGTACGTGGACGGTGTATCGGGCGAGATCCGCCGCATCTGGGATCTTATGGGCGCCAGCTACGATAAATTCATCCGCACGACCGACGATTATCACGTCCGCTCGGTCAAAAACATCTTCAAAAAGCTCTACGATAAGGGCGACATCTACAAGGGCCACTACGAGGGCTGGTACTGCACGCCCTGCGAGTCCTTCTTTACCGACACGCAGGCGGCGAACGGCGTCTGCCCCGACTGCGGCCGTCCCGTGGAAAAGACCCGCGAGGAGGCCTACTTCTTCCGTATGAGCAACTACGCTGACCGTCTGATGGCGTACATCGACGAACACGTGGAGTTCATTGAGCCCGAGGGGCGCAAGAAGGAGATGCTCAACAACTTCCTGAAGGCGGGGCTCCAGGACCTCTGCGTCTCTCGCTCCTCCTTCCGCTGGGGCATTCCCGTGCCGTTTGACGAGCGCCACGTCATCTACGTCTGGATCGACGCGCTTTCGAACTATATCACCGCCCTCGGCTACGATCCCGCGCTTCCCGAGCAGCCCGAGCTCTTCAGAAAGTACTGGCCCGCCGAGATCCACGTCATTGGTAAGGATATCCTTCGCTTCCATACGATCTATTGGCCGATCCTTCTGATGGCGCTCGACCTCCCCCTGCCGAAAAAGGTCTTTGGCCACCCGTGGTTCAATTCGGGCGCGGACAAGATGTCCAAGTCGCGCGGCAACGTCATCTATGCCGATGAGCTGGCCGAGGACTTCGGCGTGGACGGCGTCCGCTACTTTGCCCTCTCCGAGATGCCCTACGCCACTGACGGCAGCATCACCTACGAGAACGTGATCAATCGCTACAATACCGACCTCGCCAACAACCTCGGCAACCTCGTCAGCCGCACGCACGCGATGACCAAAAAGTACTTTGACGGCATTGTTCCCGCCCCCACGGCTGAGGAGCCGCTGGACGCCGAGCTTCGTGCCGCCGTTCGCACCGCGGTCGACACCTCGCGCGAGCTGATGCACACCTTCCATATCGCCGATGCGCTGGAGGCCATCTTCGCCATGCTCCGCCGCGCCAATAAGTATATCGACGAGACCATGCCCTGGGCGCTGGCCAAGGACGAAGGCAAGCGCGACCGCCTTGCCACCGTGCTGTATAACCTCCTTGAGGTGATTCGCGTCGCCGCCGTGCTTCTCACGCCGCATATCCCCACCACCGCCGAGAAGATCTTTGCCCAGCTCGGCACCGATAAGACCGCCTACGAAACGCTCTCCTCGTTCGGCGCCCTGGCCGTCGGTCAGCCGCTCGGCGAGGCGTCCACCCTTTTCGCCCGCATCGACGAGGCCGCCTTCTTTAAGAAGCTCGAGGAGCGCGAGGCCGCCAAGCAGGTGCCCGCCGAAGAGCCCGTCCCCGAGGTCGAGCATGAGCCCGAGATCAAGATCGACGCCTTCGGTGCGGTCGAGCTTCGCTCGGCACGCGTCCTCTCCTGCGAGCGTGTTCCTAAGGCCAAAAAGCTTCTGAAACTCCAGGTTGACCTCGGCTACGAGCAGCGCCAGATCGTCTCTGGCATTGCGAAGTTCTACGAGCCCTAGGACCTCGTTGGCACGATGGTCGTCATCGTCGCTAACCTCGCCCCCGCCACCCTCTGTGGCGTCGAGAGCCGCGGTATGCTCCTGGCCTCGGGCGAGGAGGACGTCCACGTGGTCTTCCTCGATTCCGCCGTCAAGCCCGGAGAGCGGATCCACTGATGCGCCTCTTTGATACCCACGCCCACTATTGGGATCCCCGTTTTTGCGACGAGCTCGGCATTGCCGAGCTCGATGCGCTTCTTCGGGAGCTTCTCTCGGGGAGCGTACCGCACATTGTGAACGTGGCCACCGACCCCGCCTCGGCTCGTCTCGCTGTGACCCAGGCCGAACGCTATGACGGAATGCTTACCGCCCTCGGGATCCACCCGAACGACGGTCAGGCCCTCGCCGACCCCGAGGCCGCCCTTGCCGAGATCGAGGCCCTGCTCCGCGATCCTCGATCGAAGGCCGTGGCGCTCGGTGAGATCGGCCTCGATTATCATTACGACGGCACCGACAAGGACAAGCAAAAGGCCCTCTTCCGCGCCCAGATGCACCTGGCCGAGCGCCTTTCGCTCCCCGTGGTGATCCACGACCGTGACGCCCACGGCGATTGCCTTGATATCGTCTCGGAGTTCCCGAACGTTAAGGGCATCTTCCATAGCTTTTCCGGCAGCGCCGAAATGGCCCGTGAGCTGACAAAGCGCGGCTATTGCATCTCCTTTTCGGGCACCGTGAGCTTCAAGAACGCCGCCCGCGTCCGCGAGGTTGCGGCCTCGGTCTCTCACGACCGCCTGCTGATCGAGACCGATTGCCCCTACCTGGCTCCCCACCCACACCGCGGCACGCTCAACCATTCGGGCTACCTCGCCTTTACCAACGAAGCACTGGCCGCCGCCGTCGGCCTTGCCCCCGAGGAAACGGCCGAACTGACCTTTGAGAACGCCCGAAGGGTATTCGGCCTATAAAAAAACTCCCCCGCTGTGCGGGGGTGAGTTTTATATCACAGGTCACGGGGAGCTTTGGGCGCTTGTATTTTAGGACTGTCGGTGATCCCAAGGATATAATCAACCGATACGTTGTAAAGCCTTGAAAGCTTTATGAGGATATCGGTGGGAATATCCCTCTGTCCCAGCTCATAGTTGCTGTACACCTGCTGGGAGCAATTCAGCTCCTTGGCCACCTGCTTTTGCGTCAGATCGTTATCCTCGCGCAATTCACGAATCCTTCGGTACATAAGCCCCCCGCATCAACAACAGTTTCTGAAATTATTATATCCAACCGCAAAATGCGGTATTGACATTTACCGCAAAATGCGGTATAATACTTTTGACTTTCAAATTGTATAGGGAAGATCAATCCAAATTTGCCATAGGAGGATTTATGGAAAAGGAACAAATGAATGAAGCGGTTGAGACGGTAGAAGCCCCAAAAGCGCAGGAGAGCAATCGCAAAAAGGAGATGGAAGAGCTTTGCAGAAAGATCATGAAGGTCGTTATCCCGTGTATATGCCTGATGCTGATCCTATTGATGATCTTCAAGGGCTCGGGGGAGGCGCGTGATGTGAAGCGGGCGTTGAAATCGGAGGGGTGTGATGTCGAAATCCTTACGGAGCGCGACGAGATCTCCGAGGTGCTTGATATTCTCGGCCTTGATCTTATGAACGTCGAAGAGGCGGTGGTTGCCGCGGCCGATGAGGATTCTGCACTCTTTGCTTTTGTCCTCTTTTTTGAGAGCCGACTGGATGCGGAAGAGGCGGAAGAGGAGTTCCTTTGGCTTCTGTACAATGATCCCGAGGCGGATAGCTATCGCGTTGAGAGGAATGGCAAAGCGGTTTGCTTTGGATACGTAGACCTTGTAGATGCGTCAATGGAAGCGCTGGATTAAGAGAAGAACGGTGCTTGTATGCGAACCATTATTGCCATTGGCGTGGCATGCGAAATATACGAGCTTATTTGTGCCGTATCCACATATCGGCAATCCGGCGAAAAGGAAATGCCTAAAAAAATAAAAAAGAAAATTCGCTGGTCGATTTTTTGGATAGTTCTGGGCGTTTGCGCCATTTTGGAACAGTTTTCTTAATTGGGCGATAAAAAAGGATAACGGCTATAGGCGGTTCCCGTAGGGATTTTTAAGGACATTATAAAAGAGTAGCAAAATTTTGCTACTCTTTA
>JAFVYX010000183.1 GCA_017500625.1 Clostridia bacterium
ACTGGGAGGCGGCCGACCGCTTTGTGGGCGACGCTCCCTCGGCCCTCCGTCTCATTCTGCCCGAGTGCTACCTCGCCGAGCGCGGCGAGCGCGTGGGTGCGATCAACGCCGCTATGGCCGCGCTCTCGGAGGGCGATTTCTTTAACGAGCACAAAAATGCCGTTCTGTACCTTGAGCGCACCTGTCCCGACGGGCGCGTGCGCCGCGGTCTTGTCGGCAAGATCGACCTCGAATGCTACGGCTACGGCGCGACCGACACCCTGCCGATCCGCGCGACCGAGGGCACGGTGCTGGACCGCATTCCCCCGCGCGTGGAGATCCGCCGCGATGCGCCGCTGGAGCTGCCGCACGTGATGCTCCTCATCGACGACCGCGAGGGGCGCGTCATCGAGGGCATCGCCGCGAAGACCCGTGGAGACGAGGTGTACCGTTTTCCGCTGATGGCGGGGGGCGGCTCGGTGCGCGGCGTGCGCCTGACGGACGACGAGGTGGCCGCGATCGACCGTGAGCTTTGCCGCCTCGCCTCGCCCGAGGAGCAAAGAGCAAAGTACGGCACCGAGGGGCCCTGCCTCCTCTTTGCCGTGGGGGACGGCAACCACTCGCTGGCCACGGCCAAGGCGATCTACGAGGAGCTGAAGACAAGGATCGGGGCCGAGGCCGCCGCCCGCCACCCCGCGCGCTACGCGCTTTGCGAGGTGGTCAACCTGCACGATGCGGCGCTGGACTTTGAGCCGATCTACCGCGTGGTGATGAACACCGAGCCCGAGGCCCTGCTCTCGGCCCTTACCGCTTACACCGAGGCACACGGCGATGCGACCCTGCCGAAGCAGGAGTTCACCGCAGTGACGAAAAACGGCCGCCGCACCCTCTCGCTCCCTGCCCTGCACGTTCAGCCCGTGGGCACCCTGCAGGCCTTCCTTGACGACTACCTGAAATCGCACCCCGAGTGCGAGGTGGACTACATTCACGACGAGAGCTCGCTTTGCGCCCTGGCCGCAAAAGAGAACTCGATCGGCTTCCTCTTCCGCGGTATGGAAAAGGCCGACCTCTTCCCCGCCGTGGCGGCCGCAGGCCCCCTGCCCCGCAAGACCTTCTCGATGGGCCACGCGCGCGACAAGCGCTATTATCTCGAGGCGCGGAGGATCCGTCCTTGAGGTGGGCGCCCGTCCTGCGCGTTCTCCGTGGGCTTCTTGTTGGCCTTGCCTTTTACACCGTGTACAGCGTTCTTGTGGCGCTGGGTGCTAACTGGATCTTCTGGGTGTATCTTGTGCTATGCTCGGTGAGCGCCGTCGTTTACGTTATGGGCACGCGGGGCAACCTTACGGGAATGCCCGAGGAGCCCCCGCCCACCTGGCCGAAGGGCACGTGGGAGGAATACCGTGAGCGCGTGGAGGGAACGCGGCGGCGCCTTGCCTTTTTGCCCGTCATTTTTGTGGGCACGGCGGTGACGCTGGTGCTGGACGCCGTGTGGCTCTTTCTCCTTGAGGGGAGGATATGAATTGAAAAGCTCCCACAAACCGAGCGGTTGGTTTGTGGGAGCTTTTCAATTTTTCAATTCACCATAACAGAAAGTGCGGGAGATGCTTGCACGTCCTTTTTATTTTCCATGGCCATTCCCCAAGCGGAGATCCTCCACAATCGCTTTTATATGTGTAACCTGAGTATCGGTAAGACCTTTGGTATCTATGGGATTATCCTGACATCTTCCAAGCATAAAATCTGTCGTGGTCTCAAAAAAATCAGACAAACGCTCCAGCATCTCAATTGAGGGCAAAACATTGTCATTCTCCCAATTGGAAACACATTGCTTCGTGACTCCCATAATCTTGGAAAATTGTACTTGATTCAGCCCGCGTTGAATGCGAAGCTCCTTGATTCTCTCGTTCAATCTTGCCATAGCATCGGCACCTCTATCGTCAAAAAATACAATACTATTATAAATTTATTGTTGACATCAGAAAAATACTATGGTATACTAATAATTGACATTTTGTGAGAAAGGATGCTTTCACTATGACGATGCCTCAAGGAACTCTGTCTTTTTTTACTCCGCGTACCATTACTCTACTTGATACCACTTATATAAAGAGGCGTAGAGTTTTGGGAAGTCTTCTTTATACCATTGTCGCCATTCTCGGAATTATTCTCTTCTTGATGCCGGTCGGGAAAATCGGAAACGTAAGCATCGGTAGCGGACTTCGTGTTCTGATCGACAGTATTAAGCTGTTCTTTGAAAAAACCGAGGGTCTCAGCGCGAGCTCTCAAGAGCTTCGGGGCTTTCTTCTCCCGCTGTTCGCTTTTTTAATTCTTTTTATTTTGAATTCCTTAATGGGGGCTATAATAACCCCCCTCGCTACCGCCCCCGAAACCTGCAACGCCGGATTTCCTCAATGGCTTTTTTCCTTGGGAAAAACGATTCTTGGTATCGTGTACCTCATTTATATAAAATGGCTTTCGGAGTATTACGCCCTCTCGGCGGTGACTCTTTATGCGTTCCCCTTGTGCATTATTCCCTCTGTCGCTATACGAATTTCGGACCTCCTATATTTCAAAAAACACTCATTGGAAAGTGAAGAAGGAGACCTTTACCGCATCGATTCCTTGCCTGTTAAGCAATGGATCGGTCATGCTGTAGAATATCTGCTTGTTCCCATTATTCTGATGGCCGCATTATTTGTTCCAGTAAAATACAATGTGCTTACAAGGTATTCAACACTTCCTACGGCAAGGGTGGGCGCCACAGAGCTCTCTCCTTTTGTTGGAGAATGGAAAACGTCAATTACCATTTCCAACGACCAGGGACTTGACATTTCGGTTTCCCCCAATAACACCGCACCTTGGACGGAAATTGGCACCAACTATCGCTACTATACTGCCAAGATTTCCGATCTCAAACAAGAAATGAACAAGCTTTTTCCTGAAGAAAACAGCAAAGAGGGGCTTGAAAAATACGCCAAGCAATGGGAAGAATTGAACCAAAATATCCAAGACCTTGAAAAAGCACTTGATCATCTCCCCACCAATAAAACTACGGTCACCAGCGATCGAGACGATACCATTTTTCTGGAAACCGTAAGAATTACAAGCATTACCTATGACGCCAACACCTCCTTCCACAATGCAGACGGACACAAGTGGGGTTATGACGGCGTTACTTTAGGGAATACGCTGTTTTGCAGCGAAAGCATTGTTATCGACACAACCCTAACAACCGAAACCGATTTCACCGCCGCTCTTATCAAAGCAATCGTGACATACCGTGACGGAAGTTATAAGATCTCCTTGATCCGCCCGGAAAATGCCCTTGAATTGAATAATGCCTCCGCAGGTACCCATACGCTACTTTTCTCGGATGAATGGGGAGAATACGAGGCCACCATTCAAATAATGGCACCACGGCCATAACGCTGGCGCTGGACGCCGTTTGGCTCTTTCTCCTTGACGGTGTGATATAAGCTGTCACATAAAAAAAGCAGACACGGTGTGTCTGCTTTTTTATTCAGATGCTAAGCAGCACCACGGCGGTGGCGCCGAGGGCGAGGCCGAGAAGCTGGCGGCGCTCAAACCTCTCGCGGAAGAGGAACACGGCGAGAAGGAAGGAGCCGAGACTTTTAAGGACGGCGCCGATAGGCCCCGAATAGGAGACGTTGACACCGATCTGAAGCATCAGGATCTGCAAAAGGTTGGTGGCGCCGTTGGAAAGCCCCGCCACGGTGGCAAAGGGAGCGCCCTTTTTGAAGATGCCCCAGCAATCGCGCTTGTCACGCACGATGCCGACGACGAAGAGCAAGAGCGCCGAAAAGCCGAGGCAGACGATCATAAACTCGTTGTTGTAGGCGCTCGCATAGAGATCCTGCTGGTACATACGGACGATGCTGAAGCCCGCCGCCGCAAAGACCGAATAGGCAATGGCAAACAGCCAACGGAACGTGACCTTCTTTTTCTCGGTCGGCGCCTCCTCGGGGTTCTTCTTGCGGAGCAAAAAGATCGACACCGCGATGATCGCAAAGCCGCACCAGGTAAGAAGCCCCGCCGCCTCACCGCGGAAGATGAGGCCGTAGGCCACCGTAAGAACGAGGGAATAGGAGAGAATGAGGTTGGAGAGGGCGTACGAGCCCCACTGCACGGCGAGGTAGGTCATCAGCGACGCCGAGGCGTAAAGAAAGCCGCCGAGAAGGCCGAACAGCACGATCGGCCAGGAAAACTCAAACCCGACGCCGCCAAAGCTCTCGATCGCTTCGCGAATGACGAACACGAGCATCGAAAAGAGCGAGACGAGCGCCGTAAAGAAGAAGCCGCCCTTCTCGTGCTTGCGGTTGTAGAGCTTGATCATCACGCCCTCGGAAAGGCCCGTGGCGGTGGACAGAAGAAGGAACGGCAACGCTAAAAAGAACATGGCGGTCTCCCTTTTACTTGTGGTATTTTTTACCGTGAAGAATGGTGAAGGAGCGATAGAGGATCTCCATAAGGAGAGGACGCATCAGCTGATGGGGAAAGGTGAGGGCGCTGACCGAAAGGCGAAGGTCGGCGCGCTTTTTGACCTCGGGCGAAAGGCCGTGCGAGGAGCCGATGACAAGGCAGAGCTTGCCTGTGCGGTCGGCGGCGGCACCCAGCGTCTCGGCTAAGGCAGGAGAGTCCATCGTCTCCCCTTCCACGCACAGAGCCACGGTGTAGGCCCCCTCGGGCACGGCGGAAAGGATCCGCGCCCCCTCGGCAGAAAGGGCGGCGGCCACGGCGGCGGGGCTTTCCTCATCGGAGATCCTTTCCTCCTTTAAGGTGATCTCCTCCACACGCGCAAAGGCGGAGAGGCGCTTTTTGTACTCGGCTACGGCCTCGGTAAGGTAGCGCTCCTTGAGCGTTCCCACGGTGATGACGGTCAGCTGTACCATGGTCCTCTCCTTTTTGTATGGTTTTGTTTGCAAAAGGCGAGGCGCCTACCTCAATGCCGCAAACAGTATACACCTTTCGGGAACAAAAAGCAAGAGAAACGGGGATTTTTTCTGTTCGCTTGATCTTATCCCCTCTTGATTTTTTTCCGTTTTTGCCTTATAATGGGTACGTAAGCCAAAATAGGCTCGAGCCCATCACGAATACCGAAAGGAGCTATCCTATGAGAACCATCAAAGTCGAAGCCCTGACCCGAGAGGCCTTTGCCCCCTTTGGGCAGTATTACACCATGACCTCGCCCGACGGCTATCCCCTCACGGGGGAGCTGCACCGCTTCTTTCCCGACCGCCTGGTCGCCTCGCAGGGGACGAACGTCGCCTACTCTCCGCTCCTTGTGAAGAAGCCCACCGCGATGCACGTCACGCAGGTGGAGTACCACACCACCACCGCCGAGCTGATCCTGCCTCTGAA
>JAFVYX010000184.1 GCA_017500625.1 Clostridia bacterium
CCTCCTCGTAGACGGTGCGGACGACGTTCTCATTGACGGCGACCCCCGCCTTCGCAAGCTCCCTGACGATCTTTTCGGTGGTATCCTTTGCCGCGCCGCCCGTAAGGCCGTAGCCGTAGTTGGCATTGATGGCGTCGCGAAGCTCGGCCATCGTGACCTTTTTCTCTTCAAAAACGAGCTGACGCACGGCGATTAGACCGTCGGTGTTGTTGGCGATACCGAAGCCCTGCGGCCCTGTGAAGTTGTAGATGGCGCCGCCCTCTTGGAGAGATTTGCCGCGACCGATGCAATCGTCCACCATACAGGACTGGAACGGCAGGGGACAGCGGGTCGCGTGCGCCATATCAATGGCGTTGTTGGCGTTGACGAGCAGCTTGATCATATAGCTCTGCTGGGTCTTATAGGCCTCGTAGAACTCCTCGAAGGTCGCCATTTTGGTGACGTCGCCCGTTTTGGGGCCGATCTGCACGCCTTTATCAACACCATTCGAGAAGACGAGCTCCAAGGGACGGCACATATTGAAGAAGGCGGCGTCGTGCCAGCCGTCGGTCTTGGCGGCCTTCTGGGGCTCGACGCAACCGATGATGCAATAATCTCTCGCGTCCTCGAGGGTAAGACCGCGCGCCATAATGGAGGGGATCATCACCTCGTCGTTGTAGTAGGCGGGTAGACCCGTGCCGAGCCTGGTGAGCGCGGCGGCCTTCAAAAGCAGGGGCTCGGGCGAGCCGTTCCATACGCGGATGGAGATGGAGGGCTGAGGCAGGGGCACGTGCATTGACGCCTCAAGACACATATAGGAGAGGTCGTTGGTGGCATCCATACCGTGGATATCCTGGCCGCCGACGATGAGATTCTGGAACATTCCGTAGCCCGCGAAGCCGTCGGCAGAGGCGGCGTCGCGCACCTTATTGATGTCGTTGAGCTTGACCCAGATACAGTCGATCAGCTCCTGCGCGCCTTCACGGGTGATGACGCCCGCCTCGACGTCGCGCTTATAGTAGGGGTACATATATTGATCAAAGCGGCCGGGGGAGATGGAGTGACCGCTCGACTCGATCTGAAGAAGCAGCTGGACGAACCAGAAGGACTGGCAGGCCTCGGCAAAGCTCTCGGCGCCGTGCTCGGGAACGCGAGAGCAGATCCTCGCAATGGAGAGAAGCTCCTCACGGCGGTCGGCGTCGCGCTCGCTTGCGGCCATTTCCCCCGCAAGAGCGGCGTAGCGGTTGGCATAGCCGATGACGGCCTCACAGCTCTCGATCACGGCCGTGAGGAAGTTCGTTCTCGATACGTACTCGGGGTCGGAAACGTCGAGGGCGGCAAGCGCGCTCTTTACCTCCTCGATGATGCCGCGGTAGCCGATGCGAAGCACCTTCGGATAGTCAACGCACACGTGGCCGATGCCGTTATAGAAATAGTTGCCGGGGGTGTAGATGGCGTGCTTTGCGAAGGCGGCGTAGGCCTCGGGCGCCATATTCGCGAGGGCAAGGTCACTACAGGTCTTGCCGTGCCAATAGGGATAGGTGGCGCGCAGCTCGGCCTTGGTCTTCTCGCTGATATAGAAGGGGTCGGCGGCGCGGGTGCTCACGGTATCGAGCTCCGCCTCCAGCCACTCGTAGGAGTACTCGGGGAACACCTGGCATCCACGGGGGGCTACGGTCGCGCTGCCCACGACGAGCTCACCGTCACGAATGACGATAGGGAGATTTTCGAGAATATGGCGGAACGCCGCACTGCGACGACGGATGATGGGCAGGTTCTCGGTTTGCTTATAGCTCTCGGTGACGAGGGTGCCGCGCGCGCTTTCGATCTCGGGCATCTTCTCGTAGAGGGCCTCGATCAGGCGGTCGATCCTCGCGCTCTTCTCGATAACGAACTTCATAGTTTCCACGGTCGTCTTATCCTTTCTTTATAGATTACAGCTGACGCCACAGATCGGCGTGGGGGGCGGCGATCACGGCGCTTGACGAGAGCATAGCGAGCTTCTTTGCGTAGTCGGCGCCCGCCTCGACGGCGGCCGTAACGTCGCCGACCTCGCCCGTCAGCATCACGACGCCCTTACCGCCCATACCGCGGCTGACGCGCAGATCGAAAATGCTCACACGCGCGCTCTTGACGGCGAGATCCGCCGCCTTGATGGCGGAGGCGGCGCTGAAGGTTTCGATCAGTCCGAGCGCGCCCTCGGGGGCGGTGGTATGCGTACCGAAGAGCGCCGAGATCACCTCCTCGTCGATGCGTCCCATAATCGAGGAGTCGATGACGTAGCCCTCAAATTTCGAGAGAACGTGGGAAACGGCGGCGGTGACGTTGGAGATGGAGCCCGTGAGGAC
>JAFVYX010000185.1 GCA_017500625.1 Clostridia bacterium
GCCCACGGCACTTGCCGTGGGCTTTTTATTAGTCATCGGGATATCCGTCGGGATTCTGGCTCTGCCAGCGGGCCGCGTCCTCACACATTCTCTGCATATCGTATTCGGCGCGCCAGCCAAGCACGCGTTCTGCCTTTTCGGCATTGGCGTAGCAGGCCGCGATGTCGCCGGGACGACGGGGCGCGATCTCATATTTCACTGTAAGGCCTGAGGCCTTCTCGAAGGCATGAACGGCATCTAAGACCGAGTAACCGTTGCCGGTACCGATGTTGAAGTAATCGATGCCCGTAAAGCCCTCCGTAAAGTCAAGGGCCGAGAGGTGGGCCTTGGCGAGATCGACCACGTGAATGTAGTCGCGCACACCGGTTCCGTCCGGCGTGTCGTAATCGTTGCCGAACACCTTAAGGCATTCCAGCTTGCCGTAGGCCACCTTGGAAATGTACGGGAAAAGGTTGTTAGGAATACCGCAGGGATCCTCACCGATGAGGCCGCTCTCGTGAGCGCCGATCGGGTTGAAGTAACGCAGCACCGCCGCGGAGAACTTGGGGACAGCCACCGTGATGTCCTTAAGGATACGCTCGATCATCAGCTTGGTCTCGCCGTACGGATTGGTCGTAGAGAGAGGAAAATCCTCAGAGATCGGAACGCTTTTCGGCATACCGTAAACCGTGGCAGAGGACGAGAACACGATGCGATAGACACCGTGAGCCATCATTTCCTCGCACAGGTTGAAGGTCCCCGTCAGGTTGTTGTGATAGTAGCGCAGAGGCACGCTGACCGACTCGCCGACGGCCTTCAGCCCCGCAAAATGAATGACGGAATCGATCTCGGGGTGAGAATCAAAGACGTGGGCCAGCGCCTCACGGTCAAGAAGGTCCACCTTATAGAAGGTGGGGCGCTTCCCCGTAATTGTTTCAATGCGGTCAAGGACACAGACCTTGCTGTTGGAAAGGTTGTCAACAATGACCACGTCCTTTCCGATGTTCAGAAGCTCAACAACGGTATGCGAACCGATAAAACCGGTACCGCCCGTAACTAAAATCGCCATAGCATACCTCCAAATTAGCAAAAAAAGAGCATTACGCTCTTTTTTTGTTATAAATTATTCCACACCGTAAACGCTGACGCGCTTCTTGTCCTTCGCGATGTGCTCGAACTTGACCTTGCCGTCGATGAGCGCAAAAAGCGTATCGTCGGAGCCAAGACCAACGTTAGCACCGGGAGCGATCTTGGTGCCGCGCTGACGGACAAGAATGTTGCCCGCAGTCACAAGCTGACCGTCCGCACGCTTCACGCCGAGGCGCTTGGACTCGCTGTCACGGCCGTTTTTGGTGGAACCAACGCCCTTCTTGTGGGCAAAAAACTGCAAACTGAGTTTCAGCATCTTCTTTTCCTCCATAGTGATGTTGGCGCTTACAACGGACGCTCGATCACGTCGACCGAAAGATACTCGTAGTAATCCTCGATCAGATCGTTGAGCTGATAGTAGTAAGCCATGATAAGACCGGACACGGCAAAGCGCTTGCTTTCGTCCTCCTCGTATTCGGGAAGAGCGCCCTTGGCGACAAGGCGAATGTCGGTGGTCTCCTCGTCTATCGTATATTCGACATTCGAGGCATAGGAGATCTCAATGGCATTGATGATGAGCATGGTCATAGCCGAAAGCGCTGAGCAAAGGACGTCATCTCCCGACTCACCGTACCCGGTGTGCCCCTGCTCCTCAAAGCCGTAAAAAACTCCGTCGGTCTTATAAAAGACGATCTTCGTCATACCTTACGCGTTGATCTTCTCGATCTGGACCTTGGTGTAGAACTGACGATGGCCGATCTTCTTCTTCTCGTTCTTCTTCGGCTTGTACTTCATAACGTAGACCTTCTTGCCCTTACCCGTCTTGATGACGTTAGCGGTAACGGTCGCGCCCTCAACATAGGGGGCACCGGCCTTGAAGTCCTCGCCGGAGATCGCCAGCACCTTGTCAAAGGTCACGGTTTCGCCGTCAGCCACATCGAGCTTCTCGATGAAGATAACGTCGCCCTCGTTGACCTTGTACTGCTTTCCACCAGTTTCGATAACTGCAAACACAGAAAAGCACCTCGCTTTCTTCAAAAATCGCTACGCAAGGCGGCACGTGGCACTTTGAGCCCTGCAATATGCGTCATTTTATTATAATACTTCTTGTATTGCTTGTCAAGTGTTTTTTCAAAGTTTTTTATTATAATTATTATAATTGCAACCGAGCGTTATTCGCCCTTGGCGATGCGGTCAAGCTCGGCAAGGTGCGCGGTGATATCCACCTCGGTGCCCTCGTTCATCAGGCGCTCAAGCTTATAGTAATCTCTGTCCTCGCGGGAGAAAATATGTGCAATGACGTTGCCGAAATCAAGGAGGATCCAGGTACCCGTATCGTGTCCCTCCACATGGGCGGCACGCACGCCCCCCTCCTCCAGCTGATAGCAGCATTCGTCGGCCAGCGCCTTGATATGCGTGGTCGAGCGTCCCGTGCAGATGACGTAATAATCGGTGATGACCGTCTGATCCTCCACGTGGTAGAGCTTAAGGTCAAAGCCCTGCTTTCCGTAAAGGGCATCGACCGCCGACAGCGCCAGCTCATACGAGCCAACGGCAGTAAGATCGATCTTTTCTTTCATTTCCATAGTGAAACCTCGTTCATTTTGTTTTGATATAGAGACCGTCTATCGTTTCCTCGGTATAGACGGTGTAGGAACAGTTTTTGTCATTGTAAACGTTGTAAAACCCGAGGCGCTCCTCGTCGCAAAGAGCGGTAGCGGGATCAAAACGACCGGTTCCTCCGAAATGGAGGGCAAGCGCCTCCTCCGAGGAGGCGCGGTTGGCCACATAATACCAAAGTCCGTCGGTGTCCTTGGTGGCCTCGCCGGGGAGAGTCAGAAGCTTCACCGAGAAGGATCGGCGGTCACGGTAAAAGGCGGCAGCGCACGAGATCTGCTCGGCGAGAGGCATATCGGTCAATAGGCGATCGTAGAGCTTCGGCAGAAGAGATAGGGCCGTGGAAAGCGAAAACTCGTTTTTGGCCTTGCGGTAGACCGCCGCCAAAAGGAGCTTCTGGGCGTCCACACGCCCAAGGTCGCCCTCCACGTATGCGGAACGGAAGCGAAGAAAGCGAAGCGCCTCTTTTCCCGTGAGCGTGCGCTCCCCCGCAGGGATCTCCCTATATTCCCCGTCTTCCCGGTAGCCGAGAGGCGCGGGTAGAGAAACGGTCACGCCGCCAAGCTCGTCCACCATAAGCGAAACCGCCGCGGTATCCACAGCGACGTAACGGTCGACAGAAAGGCCAAAGCAGGCCGAGACAGTTTGGGAAAGGAGTGACAGCGCTTCCCTTTTGTCCTTACCGCGGTAGCGATACGTCGGGAAAAGGCCGTTGATCTTTCCCTCGTAGTCCTCAGACCTAAAGTAGGTGTCCCGCGGAATCTGCAGGACAGACAGCGTACGTCCTTCCGGGTCAAGCCGCAAGAGCATCAGGACGTCGGTATTCTCAGCGGCATCGTCAAGGCCCGCAACAAGAACCGTAAGGGGGCGCTCCTTAGCCATACTCTCCTCAGCATCGCCGCGAGCACACGACGTTGCCAGAAGCGCACCGAAAAGAAGAAAGAGTAAAAGAAACGTTACGTATTTTGCTTTTCGCATAAGCACACCTCGCTTTTTTTGCTTAGTGTGCGGAATACCGTGCGGGTTTACACAGAAAACTCAGGAATTCGCAGAAAGCTTTCTGTCAAGAAAGGCAACGGCTTCCAGCGTGGCAGTGCATACGGTGCCACCGGCCCTATGAATGTCAGAGACCGTCATCAGGAGCGCTTCTTTCACGGTCGCGTGCAGATGCTCCAGCGTATCGTCAGCGGCATCGTAGCCCTCAAAAAAAGCAGCGCGGAGCGCCCGACAGTCGGCGTAGGTCCTTGTCGGCTCAATATAGTCGGCGAGGTACAAAAGCTCGTCAAAGACCGTCATATCCTCGGCACCCGTGGTATGAAGTGCGATCGCTTGCAGGATCCCTTTATCCACGTAAGCGGAAAAATCACGCGCGGCCACAAAGGCGCCCGTTTTCGCATGGAGAATGCGCGGTGCGGATCGCTCCTCATCGGTAAGCGGAAGCCCATGCTTCTCGCAAAACGCGACCTGCTCCACAGGAGACCATTCCTTAGTGACGTCGTGCAAAAGAGCGGCCACGCGAAGACGGGGGATCTCTCCGGGGAGATACCGCTCCCCGAGCTCTATGATCGCGCTCTCGACGCCCAGCGTATGTGAAAAACGCCGCGTTCCAATTCTCTGCGAAACGGCAAGGCGCAGCTTCAAGAAGCGCTCCTCGGTCATTCCCGATACAGTTGGCATGTCTTGATGTACTCCTCTACCGACGGCAAAAGCCGTCCTTCGCAGCTTCGACCGACTCGCAATGCCTCACGAATCTCCGAGGACGAAACGACCTCGGCCGTGCTATCAATGAAACGAATGCGAGCGCCGTAGCGTCGGCGGTATTCCTCGTATTTTTGGGCGATGGCTCTCTCGGCCTCGGTCTCGGTTTCGCGGCGGATCACCGCGATTTCGGAAAGACCGAAGATCTCCTCGGCCCGATACCAGGTATCAAGCGAAAGGAACATATCGGTGCCCACCAGCATACAAAGCTCCCACTCGGGAGATGCCAGCTCGGAGAGCGTCAGCACGGTATAGCTTTTTCCCGTTCGGCGGATCTCCATATCCGAGACCTCCGCCTCCGCAATATGAGAAAAGGCCAAGCGGCACATCGCCAGCCGATCCTCCGCTGTGGCACCGCTTACGGGTGCTTTGTGCGGCGGAATGGCGGACGGCAGTATGAGAAGCTTGTCGGGGCGCACGGCTGCGACAAACGCCTCAGCCGCCCTCACGTGACCGATGTGCGGCGGCGAAAAGGTGCCACCGAATATGGCCAGAGTTTTCTTCATGGCAGCTCGATCTGCTTTTTCTCGACGGATTCACGGTACAGCACGAGCTTGGAGCCGATAACGGCAACCACGGCAGCTCCTGTGCGTTCCGCCAGAAGATCGGCCGCCTCACGGGCGGTATAGGGCGAATTTTCAAGCACGTGGACCTTGATGAGCTCACGGGCCTCAAGAGCGCTGTCGATACCCACGCAAAGCTCCTCGCCAATGCCGCCCTTCCCTACCTGGAAAATGGCGCTTTGGGCATGAGAGAGCGAGCGCAGGTACGCGCGTTGCTTACTTGTCAGCATCGGGTACCTCCACGATCTTATCGGCAAATTGTTTAAGGAAGGCGCGGATCGCCTTGCCGCGGTGGCTGACCGCGTCCTTTTCTTCGGGCGTGACCTCGGCAAAGGTCTTCCCTAGCTCGGGAACGTAGAAGAGAGGATCGTAGCCGAAGCCGCCGTTTCCGCGAGGCTCTTCCAAAAGAATGCCCTCACACGTGCCACGCGCGAAGAATTCGTTCCCCGAGGGGTCGATGCACGCAATAACGGAAACGTAACGCCCCGTGCGTCCCTCGGCAGGGACTCCCGAAAGCTCGGAAAGAAGACGGGCATTGTTGTTGGCATCGTTGCAGGGCTCTCCCGCATAGCGGGCGGAATAGACACCGGGGCGGCCGTCAAGGGCGTCCACCTCCAGGCCCGAATCATCGGCAAAGGAATAGCGGCCGGGAGCCGCGCCAAAGCGCGCCTTGAGGAGGGCATTCTCCTCAAAGGTGGTTCCGGTCTCCTCGGCTTCGCCGAGAATACCGACGTCGTCGAGCGACAGAAGCTCTATCGTGGGGATACGCTCGCGCAAAAGGCGCTCCATTTCCACGATCTTCTTTTTGTTGCGCGATGCAAGAACGGCCTTCATTCGTTATCCTCCGCAAAGATCGCGGCGGTAAACTCCTCACCGCGGAAGGGCTTCATATCCTCAATGCCCTCGCCAACACCGATAAACTTAACGGGAAGCCCCAGCTCACGGCGGATCGAAAAGACGATGCCACCCTTGGCTGTGCCATCAAGCTTTGTAAGCACAAGTCCCGTAATATCGGCGGCGCCAAGGAATTCCTTGGCCTGACTGACGGCGTTCTGTCCTGTGGTGGCGTCCAAAACGAGCAGAGTCTCGCGTGCGGCGCCGGGAAGCTGGCGATCAATGACACGGTTGATCTTGGCTAGCTCGTCCATCAGGTTTTTCTTGTTGTGCAGTCGGCCGGCGGTGTCAACGATCAAAACGTCGGCGTGGCGGCTTACAGCCGCACCGATGGCATCGTACACCACGGCGGCAGGGTCGGCGCCCGCTCCCTGTCGGATCATATCGACTCCGGCGCGGTCACACCACACCTTCAGCTGCTCGGCCGCGGCGGCACGGAAGGTGTCGGCCGCGGCAACGATCACGCGCTTTCCCTGCGCCTTCAACTCGGCGGCCATTTTTCCGATCGACGTCGTTTTACCAACACCGTTGACGCCGATTACCAGAATGACCGAGGGCGCCGTGTCGAGATGAAGCTCCTCGTCCTCTCCGATCATTTCGGAAAGAACGGAGTAAAGCTCCCCCTTGACGGCGGCGGGATCGGTAATGCGTTTTTCCTTCAGGCGATCACGCAGGGTATCTAAGATCGCCATAGTGGTATCCACCCCCACGTCCGCCATGATCAGCGCCTCCTCCAGCTCCTCAAAAAGATCCTCATCGATCTTCACAAAGGAACGGAGAACGTTCTCCACCGCGCCGAAAAGCGAGCTTTTGGTGCGGCGAAGTCC
>JAFVYX010000186.1 GCA_017500625.1 Clostridia bacterium
CGCGCATTGATGGCTTCTGCTCGGGCATTGGTACGGGCGGCACCCTCACGGGCGTTGGTCGCGTGCTGCGTGCGTGGAGGGGCTGGCCTTTCTCCCTGCGGTGGTGGGGCTCGCCCTCGGCTTTGTGTTCCTGATGCTTCTTGACCGCGTGATCCCGCACACCCACCTGGTGACGGGCGAGACCGAGGGGCCGCCCACGCGTCTTGGGCGCTCCCCGATGCTGGTGCTTTCGGTGGCACTCCACAATCTTCCCGAGGGAATGGCGGTGGGTGTGGTGCTGGCGGCCTTTCTGGCGGGCGACGCCACGGTCAGCGGAGCGGCGGTGCTGGCCCTCTCGCTTGGTATCGCGATCCAGAACTTCCCCGAGGGGGCGATCATCTCGATGCCCCTGCGGAGCACGGGCGTTTCCAAGGGGAAGTCCTTTTTCTGGGGCTTTCTCTCGGCGGTGATCGAGCCGATCGGCGCGGCGCTGACGCTTTTGGCCGTTTCCGTGGTGCTTCCCGCCCTGCCCTACCTTCTTGCGTTTGCGGCGGGAGCCATGCTTTACGTGGTGGTTGAGGAGCTGATCCCCGAAATGGCACAGGGGGAGCACTCGCATCTCGGCACCGTGTTCTTTGCGCTCGGCTTTTCGCTGATGATGGTGCTTGACGTGGCCCTGGGATAAACAAAAAAGACGTTCTGCTCGGCAGAACGTCTTTTTTTCATCGGTTTTCGGCAATGAAGAAGAAGGGGGACGTGGGGGAATTGACGATGCGAAGGCAGGAAACGCTGATCTTCTTACGATCAAGCGTTGAGAAGAATTCGGTGAGCATCTGCCCCTCACGCGTGCCCTCCTCGTGGCCGGGGTAAACGGCGACCATAAGGATCCCGTCAGGGGCCAACAGACGGAGTGCGGCCTGCACCGCGGGGAGAGTGGTATCGCACATCGTGGTGACGTGGCGGCGCCCGCTTCTCGGCAGGTAGCCAAGGTTGAACATACCCGCCTTGATCGGTTCCTTGACGTACGTCTCAACGTTATGGTGGGAATCGTGAATGAGGGTGTAATTCTCGGGGGCACCCTCGGCAACCAGGTGGGCACGGGTCGAGATGAGGGCGTCCTCCTGAATGTCAAAGGCGTACACACGGCCACGCTCCCCTACGGTGCGAGAGAGGAAGAGCGTATCGTTGCCGTTGCCCATGGTAAAATCGACGGCCACGTCTCCCTCACCGAGGTGTGAGAGGATAAAGTATTTCTGCATATCGAGAAGGTCTAACATATCATTTGACTCCCTGCGGTTTTTTGGGGTGGACGTACGCCGTGGAATTGGTTTTATAGGTCACGTAGCCGGGGCGCGAGGCGGGGGGCTTTTTGATGTTTTTGACGCGCGTATAATCCACGGGGATCACGCTGTCACCTGCCTGCGAATAGTAGGCGGCGATCTCGGCGGCCTCGGTATAGTCCTCGGCGGGCGGCTCCTCCCCTCCCGCTACAAGGATCACGTGCGAGCCGCCGTAGCCCTTGGCGTGAAACCAAAGGTCGTCCTTGGCGGCGATGCGGAAGGTGAGCATATCGTTTTGGAGGTTGTTACGTCCGACAAGCAGCCGATAGCCGTGCGCGGTTGTAAGCTCCATGGGGCGTGCCTTGGGGGCTTTTTTGTTTTTCTGGTCTCTCTCGCGCGAGAGATACCCCACCGAGGCAAGCTCGGCGCGGAGCTCGGTAAAATCCTGCTCGCTTTCCGCGCGGTCAAGGAAGCCGCGTACGCTCCCGAGATAGGCCAGCTCCTCCTCTCCCGAGGCGATCAGCTCGGTGAGCTTTTCCTTCGCGCGGCGGGATTTGGTGTAGAGCTTATACATTCTTTGGGCATTGGCGGCGGGAGAGAGGCGCGCGTCCAGCGCCACCGTGACCTCTGCGGGGGGATCGACACGGTAATCGAGGGCGCGGAGCGAGGTCATGCCGCGCGCGATGCGGTAAATGTTTTCGGTGATGAGGTCGCCCGAGCGCTTGTATTCCTCCCCCTGCTCACAGGCAGAAAGCTCCTCGCGCTGGGCCTCCAGCTTACGCACCAGCTGGGCCTCACGGCGCGAGAGAAAGCGGGCAAGATCGGACGAGCGCTGACGGAGGCGCTCACGGCGGTCGCGCTCACCGAAGTAGGAATCGAGCAGCTCGCCGAAGGAGGCGACGGGCGTCACGGTGAGGCCGCCACCCCCGATCGGGGCATAGGAATATTCCACGGGGGTGCCGTCGGAATCCGAGACAAGCGTGGGAGTAAAGCGACACTCGCGCACGTCGGAAAACCACGCCTCGTGGGCGGCAAAGAGGCCGTCCGCCGTCACCGAGGCGAGGGGGGCATCGGCCGCGGCGCCCGCGCGGCGGGCGATCTCACGGGCGGTGATCGCCGCGATGCCATGATAGGTATCCGAAAGGAAACGGGCGGCGGGGCGCTCGGGGGGATAAGCGGCGTATGCTGCAAAAAAGGCCTCGCGATCGGCGGTGAGGGGATCCAGCTTCTCCTGTACGGGGGGCTTGACGTAGTGCATGCCGGGTAAGACCTGGCGCACACGGCTGGCCGAGAAATCCACGATGCGGAAGGCCGAAATGATGCGATCCTCGCCGTCAAGAAGAATGAGGTTGCTGTACTTCCCCATCATCTCGGCAACCAGGGTGCGCGTAACGCCGAAGCCCAGCTCATCGCGCGCCGCAAAGACAAAGCGCGCGGCACGCTCAAAGTCGATCTGTGCGGCCTCAACGAGCTTGGCACCGACGAGATGCTTGCGAAGGAGCATACAGTACATTGAGGGGGTGGGGAGATTTTCGCGCTCTATGCGCGAATACGAAAAATGCGGAACGTTGGTGCCCACCACAAACACGAGGCGGCGCGTAACGCCGCCTGCGTGAAGGTGAAGGACAAACTCGTCCCGCGAGGGCTGCGAGATCTTCTCGACCTTGGCGCCGCCGCACAGCGTTTCCGAGATCTCATGCACGATCGCGCGCAGCATACCCGCGTCAAAGGCCATATCTCGCCCCTCCTTTTGTAAGGTTTTGTTTGCTTATTTCAAGAAACCGCCGACGATCTGCGCCTCGGCCTCCTCCTCGGTGAGGCCCAGAGTCATCAGCTTGATGAGCTGCTCACCCGCGATCTTACCGATCGCCGCCTCGTGAATGAGGGAGGCATCGATGTGGTTGGCGGTCAGCTCGGGAATGGCCGTCACGTGGCCCTGATCCATCAGAATGGCGTCGCACTCGGTGTGCCCCTTGCAGGCGGCGTTACCGATGATGCGGGAGCGGAAGAGCTGGGAGGACTCGTCCTTGGCGACCGAGCGCGAGACAAGATCGGCCGAGGAGCCCTCGCCCTCAAGGGCAACGGTGAAGTCGGTCTCGGCATACTGTGTGCCGTGTGTCATGATCTTTTCGCGGACAAGGAGCGTGGCTCCTGCGGCCAGGGTGGCCTCGGTGACGCGCTTTGTGGAGTCGATCCCCTTGATCTGGGTGGTCTCCATCTCGAGGGTGGCGCCCTCCCGAAGCACGATGACGGTCTTGGGGTTCATCACACGACCGCCCTTGCCGTCGCCGTCGCCATAATGCTTTTCCACGTAGCGGACGTGAGCGCCGCGCCCCACGTGGAAGGTGTGGAGACCGCTGTGCTCACTGGTTTCATCGCCTGCGTTGTGGATACCGCAACCTGCGACAATGGTCACGTCGGCGTCCTCACCCACGTAGAAATCGTTATAGACGGCCTCGGTGAGCCCCGCCTTGCTGATGATGACGGGAATGTGAACGCTCTCGTTCTTCGTACCGGGGCGAATGTCGATGCGGATCCCGTCACCGCTCTCTCGCGGCAGGATCTCAATGTTTTCGGTGGACACACGCGCAGCGGTCTCACCGTTTTCGCGGATATTGTAGGCGCCCGCGGGAACGCCGTGGAGGTCACTGACCTCGCGAAGCAGGTTCTTTTTGATCTCGTCAAGCGGCATCATTCGCTCACCTTCCTCTCCAGGGTATGGCAGACCCCCATAGCGTCGGCGCCCGTCAGCTGCGGCATGATCACCTCGGGAGAGCCGGCGTTTTTCACCTTGCCGCCCGCCAGAACGATGATACGGTCCGCAATATTCAGGATACGCTCCTGATGAGAAATGATGAGGATCGATCCGCTTTGCTTTGCGGTCATCTTCTCAAAAACACGAATGAGGTTCTGGAAGCTCCAGAGGTCAATGCCCGCCTCGGGCTCGTCAAAGACCGAGAAGGCGGCGGCCCGGGCGATCACAGTGGCGATCTCAATGCGCTTAAGCTCGCCGCCCGAAAGACTGCCGTTGACCTCACGGTTGATATAGTCGCGCGCACAAAGGCCGACCTCGGAGAGGTAGGCGCAGGCCTCGGCGACCGTGGTCTCCTTGCCGTTGGCAAGTGTGATAAGATCTCGCACCGTGATCCCCTTGAAGCGGACGGGGGCCTGGAACGCGTAAGCGATGCCGCGGTGGGCGCGCTCGGTGATCGAGAGCTCGGTGATATCCTCGCCGTCAAGATAGATGTGGCCCGAGGTGGGGGTGTAGATGCCCGCGACCAGCTTGGCAAGAGTGGACTTCCCTCCGCCGTTGGGGCCGGTGATGACGGTCAAGCGGTCGTCGATCGTCAGGGAGACGTCCGAGAGGATCTCGCGCCGCTCCTCGCCCTCACCCGCATGGTAAGAAACGTTTTTCAGTTCAAGCATATTAACTTCCTTCGGCGTTTTCACGCCTTATTATATTTCCGTTTATCATTATACCGCAGATGCAACACAAATGCAAGTCAAAACCCACCCTTTTTTTGCATTCCTTGCTCGCTTCTATCAAAAACCTACGGTTTTTGCGTAAATTTCAAGGGAGCGTTATTCTTTCGTCGGCGCATGCCTTTTTTTATCGAAATTTTTTCGAAAAACCCCTTGACTGGTGCAGGGCAAAGTGCTATAGTTGACATGGGCATCAAAGATGCTACAACTTTACTTTTATCAGCGTTTTGGGAGGGTATCATGGCAAAGAAAAGATTTGTTCAGGTTGGCGTTGGCGGCCGCGCCAGAATGTACTATAAGGCCCTGGCAACGACCTACAGCGAGACGAGTGAGCTGGTGGCGTTTTGCGATATCAACCGCACCCGCATGGAGTTTGCAAACGAGATCCTTGAGACCGAATACGGCTATCACGCCGTGCCGATGTACGGTGCCGACGAATTTGAGAAGATGATCGAGGAAACAAAGCCCGATACCGTCATTGTCACCTCGATCGACCGCACGCACCACCGCTACATCGTCAAGGCGATGGAGTGCGGCTGCGACGTCATTTCCGAGAAGCCCATGACGATGGACGCCAAGAAATGTCAAGAGATCATTGATTGCATCGAGCGCACGGGAAAGAGTCTGCGCGTCACCTTCAACTACCGTTACGCCCCCTACAACACGAAGCTCCGCGAGCTCATTATGAACGACACCATCGGCAAGGTGACGCAGGTCCACTTTGAGTGGCTCCTCAACACCGTCCACGGCGCCGACTACTTCCGCCGTTGGCACCGCGATAAGAAAAACAGTGGCGGCCTGCTCGTTCACAAGGCCACCCACCACTTTGACCTTGTCAACTTCTGGCTGGGCTCCTACCCCACCCGTGTCTTTGCTCTCGGTGACCTGAAGTTCTACGGTCGCGAGAACGCCGAGGAGCGCGGCGTGACCAAGTTCTATTCGCGCTCGCACGGGCACCCGAACACCGTGGGCGATCCCTTCGGCGTTTGCTATGAAGACAGCCGTGACCTCAAGCGTCTCTACCTTGACGCCGAGAAGGACGACGGTTATATCCGCGACCAGAGCGTGTTCGGCGACAACATCAGCATCGAGGACACGATGAACGTTCTCGTTCAGTACAAGTCGGGCGCCCA
>JAFVYX010000187.1 GCA_017500625.1 Clostridia bacterium
GCGGCACGAATGACGGGGGAAAGGCCGCAGGAATGGGCCTCTTCCGTTAACTCCTCGGCATAGCGTGGGCTCACCGTGGTCACACGGTCGGCAAGGGTGATGCCGCCCTTCATAAGATTGATGGTGCCGTCATACTCCACCGCCCAAAGGTGCGCGGGGTGAAGATCAAAGACGTCCGAGAGAATGGCGGGATCGTATTTCCCCTGATACTCGATGTTGTGGACGGTATAGACGGTACGGATACGGGAAAGGGCGGTGTCGTTGGCAAAGAGCGTCCGCAGATAGATGACGGCGAGGGCGCTTTGCCAATCGTTGGCGTGCAGAACGTCGGGAATGCGGCCGCTTTCTCGGATATACTCCACGGCGGCACGGCCGAAAAAGGCAAAGCGCTCACCGTCGTCGAACTCACCGTACATCGCGGGGCGGGAGAAATAGCGCGGATTCTCCACAAAGAGATACTCTACCCCAAAGCGTGTGAGGCGGTGGACGGCATAGGAGACGCGCCGCCAGGCGAGGTGGAATTCTCCGCGGTGCACACACCGCATGCGTCTGCGCCATTCGGGAGCGACGGCATCATAAAGCGGAAGAAAAACCGAGACGGTGCATTCGCGGCCAAGGAGGCGGCGGATCGCACGGGGGAGCGCCCCCATAACGTCGCCAAGACCGCCGCTTGCGGCAAAGGGTGTGACCTCCGAGGTCACGTAAAAGACCGAGCGCATATTCTATACCTTCCTCTCCTTGGGAATATAAAGGGGCATGGTGGTATGCCCCGACAGGTGCCGTCCCTCACCGATAAAGACCCCCTTATCGGCAACCACGCAGGAAAGGGCGCTCCCACGCCCGACGTACGTGCCGCCAAAAAGGACCGAGTTCTCCACCTTGGCTCCGCGCTCGATCCGCACGCCGCGGAAAAGCACCGAATTCTTCACCTCCCCCTCAATAACACAATCATCGGCCAAAAGGCAGGAGTGGACCGAATTGCACGTGCGGTAGGCGGTGGGTGAGGTGCTATGTACCTTGGTAAGGAGCGCTCGAGCGGGATCGGAAAGCAGCGCGCCTCTCACGGCGGCATCGGTCGTAAGGCGAATGCTCTCTGTAAAATAATCGAGAAGCTCCGTAGGAGCCGCGGCATACCCCTCATGGACGAAGACGTCATCACCAAGAGCCCTCTTCCCCGCGATCGGTGCGAAAATGCTCGCGCATTCGTCACGGCTCCCCGTAAGAAGCTCGAAAAGAAATTGACGGCCGAGGATACGGATCCCGAGATCGGCGAGCTTCCCCGCCTCGGTGCGGCAGACCACCGAGGTCATAGCGTTTCCCTTGCCACGGTGAAGCAGAAGCGCCGCTGAGAGATCGACGCTTGCCACCACGTCTCCCCGCATGAGAATAAACTCCTCGTTTTGCATCGGGAGAAGGTCGCGCCGCATACCGAGAAGGGCGTCCACGTGGCCTTGGAAGGACTGCGGCACACTCCCGGGGGCCACGGTGCGAAACGGGGTGATGAGACGGATCCCTCCGCGGCGGCGCGCGAGGTCCCAATCCTTACCCGTGCCGATGTGGTCGGCCAGTGAGCGGTAATTGCCGTCGGTCACCACCAATATGTCGCTAACTCCCGCAAGGACCAGCATCGAAAGCGAGAAATCCACAAGACGGTACCGACAGGCAAAGGGGATCGCCGCCACCGTGCGGTCCAGAAGAAGCGGACTCTTGTGCCCTGACAGGGTGGAAAAGATGATGCCTGCGGGCTTCATACGGGCGCCCCCCTTCCCGCCGTGACACGGGCTCCCGCAGGCACAACGGTAATGCTGTCCTTGTTACCGTTCGGCGAGCCAACAACAGCGCCCGCCTCGATCACCGCCTCGCTGTCCACGATGGCGTAATAGACGCGTGCGCCCCGACCGATGCGTACGTCCGACATAATGACCGAGCGATGCACCTCGGCTCCCTCGGCGACAGTGACGCCGCCCGAAAGCACCGAATGCGAGACCGAACCGTGGATCTCCGTACCCTCCGAGATCATGGAATCCGCGATGCGCGCCCCCTCGCCGACAAACTGCGGCGGGCGGGCGGTGTTGCGCGAATAAATGCGAAAATCCCGTTCCCCTCGCTTCAGGATCGAATCGTCTCCCAGAAGGTCCATATTGGCCTCCCAAAGACTGCCGACGGTACCGACGTCCTTCCAATAGCCACGGAATTTATAGGCGTAGAGCGCCACCCCCTCTCGCAAAAGGCAGGGGATCACGTTTTTTCCAAAATCGTTCTCCGATGTGGGATCGGCCTCGTCCTTCTCTAAATATTCAACCAAGGTCCTTGTGTTGAATATGTAGATCCCCATAGAGGCCTGATCGTTTTTCGGGTGCTTCGGCTTTTCTTCAAATTCATAGATGCGGCCGTCCTCGGTCGTGTTGCAGATGCCGAAGCGAGGGGCCTCCTCGTAAGGCACGGTCACGGTGGCCACGGTGCAACGGGCGCCGCGGCTCTTGTGGGCGGCCAGCATACGGGCGTAATCCATTTTGTAGATGTGGTCACCCGACAGTATGAGAACGTATTCGGGATCGTACTGTCGGATAAACTCAAGATTCTGGTAAATGGCGTTGGCGGTGCCGCGATACCAATCCGACCGTGCGCCGCCGCTGTACGGGGGAAGCACGGTGACACCTCCGCGCGTGCGATCCAGGTCCCACGGCGCTCCATTGCCTATATATTCGTTCAGCGCCAGCGGGCGGTACTGTGTCAGAACACCAACGGTGTCGATACCCGAATTGATGCAGTTAGACAAAGGGAAATCAATGATGCGATATTTTCCGCCAAAGCTGACGGCGGGCTTGGCCGTATGACGAGTGAGATCGCAAAGTCGACTCCCCTGGCCGCCTGCCAGAAGCATGGCGATGCATTCTTTTTTGCAGAACATAAAAGCTCCTTCCGCTTTATAATGTGATCGTATCCTCCAATCGGACAAGAACGGCGCCACTATACGGGGGGAGCGTGAGAGTGAGGCCGCCATCGGCACCCACGGTGTAGATCTCCTCTCCCCCACCGCCGCTGCAAAATCGTGAGGCGTAGCGCCCCTCCCTGAGCATCGGCAGATGCACCGTATCCCCACCCGCCGCCGAAAAGCGAAGGACGACCGCGACCTCCTCCCCCCTCAGGTCGCGCCGCACAAAGGCCAAAAGATGCCGCTCAGACTCATCGGGGAGGAGCCAACGGAAGCCCTCGGGTCTTGTGTCGCACTCATAGAGAGCGGGCGTTTCAAGATAGAAGCGGTTGAGGGCCGCCACGTATTCGCGCAGATCCCAAAACGCCGTATCCTCCAGCTGCTCCCACGTGAGGGCGGCATCAAAGTTCCACTCGCGCCGTTGCCCGTACTCGGTGCCCATAAACAGGAGCTTTTTCCCGGGAAAGGTCATGAACAGCAGAAGCACCGTGCGGATCGTCCGCCGTTTTTCGTCCTCGCCACCGCAGATCTTTTCGAGGAGCGAGCGCTTGCCGTGTACCACCTCATCGTGCGATATGGGAAGCACGTACCGCTCGGAAAAGGCGTAAGTGATGGGAAAATTCAGGGCCGTATGGTGAGCGGTGCGTTCGGAAGCGGTCATAGAGAGATAGGCAAAGACGTCGTTGGAAAAGCCCATATTCCACTTCATATCAAACCCCAGCCCCCCCTCCGCCGTGGGGTAGGTCAGAAGCGGCCAGGAGGTGGATTCCTCCGCGATCATAAGGGCATCGGGAAAGGCGGCCTTGACGGCATCGTTCAGTTGACGAAAAAACTCCACCGCCGTGCGGTCCTTGTTATCCCCCTCGGGGCTCGGCTCCCACTCGCCCGGGCGGCGATCGTAATCAAGATAAAGCATGGAGGACACGGCATCGACGCGCAGGCCGTCCACGTGATATTCCCTGAGCCAAAAAAGGGCGTTGGAGATGAGAAAGCTCCGTACCTCGGGACGGGAAAGGTCAAAATAGCGCGTTCCCCACGAGGTCTCACGCCGCCACGGCAGCGAATACTCGTAAAGCGGGGCGCCGTCAAACTCATAAAGCCCCCACTCGTCCTTTGGAAAATGGGCGGGGACCCAATCGAGGATCACGCCGATGCCGCCCGCGTGAAGCCTGTCCACGAGGGCGCAGAGATCCTCGGGCGTGCCGAAGCGCGCGGTGGGAGCGTAATAGGCGCCCACCTGGTACCCCCAGGAGCCATCGTAGGGATACTCCGCGATCGGCAAAAGCTCCACGTGCGTATAGCCCATATATTTCACGTATCCAAGAAGCGTCTCTGCCAGCTCACGGTAGGTAAGGTAGGTGCCGTCCTCCCGACGCAAAAAGGAGCCGAGATGCACCTCATACACGTTAAAGGGACGGCTGTCCACGCCGCGCCCCTCATAGACCGAGCGGCGGACGGACAGATAGTCGCCGTCCTGCCACACATACTCGGGAAGGCCCGAGAGCACCGAGGCACCGTCATCGCCCCCGCGCGAGGCAAGGGCAAACGGGTCACCCTTGAGATGGATACCGCCGTCCGACACCACGCGAAACTTGTAGGGCGAGCCGAAGAGCTCACGCTCATCGTCAAAAATCAGCTCAAAGATGCCGCCCGCAGTCACGCGGTGCATGGGAAGCCCCGTCTCCCAGCCGCAGAAATCGGCGACAAGATAAACGGCCTCGGCGCGAGGGGCGAGGGTGCGGAAGGTATAGCGATAGCCCGTTTCCGCCTTCTCTCCGTGGGCTCCCATAAAACGGTACGCATCGTCAGCGGCTCCGCTGTGGAAGCGCGCCAATGCCAGGTCTTCCTCCGTCATACGTTATCCCCCTCCGTTTCCTCTTCCCGAAGCGCCGCCGCAAGACGGCGGGAAAGCCCTGCGATGGCGGCCGATGAGACCGACCGTTTCACGTAGCGGCGCGACTTGTGGTTAGTATAGAGCTTTTTTTGCTTTTTTATCAAAGATGCGGCTGCTTTAATTAGGCAGGAAAGGAAGCGCTTGCCGATCCTCCGGAGAGCGACAAGGGGCGGCAAAAGCAGCAACAGTGCCGCATAGCGGACCAGATGCCCGAGAACGGTCAGCAAGGAAGACAGTGGCCGCCCCAGCGTTTTCTTCCAAAGAGCGACACCGAAGGCGCTTCCCAAAAAGGCAAAAAGACGGGGGATCCCGTCATTGGCGGCATAAAAAAAGAGACAAAACACGAGCGCAACGAAAAGCGCAACGAGAAAATCCCGAGCGTGCCTAAAAAAACGGGGGAGATGCGGCGCCCCCAAAAAACGGTAGGGGGCACTGATTTTGGGGAGTCGCCATCGCAGAAGAAGCCCACCCGACTCAACCGAGGGATAAAAAACGGCAAAAAACAGCGACCGCACCTGCCAAAGGATACACAATCCTGCGCCCAGCCCCACCGAGAGCAAAAAGAGGCGCAGGAGATGCCACATCGAGATCTCCACGTTATCCCAGAGAACGGCGGAAGAAGCGGCCCCGTTGACGCACCCCCTCACCGTAGATCATGGCGACGATCTTTCCCTCCACCGCCACCTCCCCCACTTCGAGCAGAAGCTTTGTCACGCGCAGTCCCTCCCCCTCAACGGTCAAAGAGCCCAGCGCCGTTTCCAGAATTACCGAGCTCTCATCAAAGCCCGTGACAGACAAAACGCCGTCAAGCGTCACCTTTTCTCTGTTCTTCAGCGAAAGCGAATGCTTTTTTTCGGCGGCAAATCCCTCTTGCATCATACTCCACTCCTTTCCGATATCATTAAAAGTATATGTCGGGGCGTGGGGGGATATGAAAAAAGGCATTACCGATATCGGCAATGCCAAAAAGAAAAAGGAACGGCAAACCGTTCCTCTTATTGCTCCGACAGCACCTCGTACATTTCGGCGGCGTCCGCCTTCTTTGTGCTGTCCTTAATGGAGGTCACACGCACGCGGAGAGTTTTTGAGCCGAAGGTGATCCCGATCTCGTCCCCCTCCTTGACGTCATAAGACGCCTTGGCGGGCCGCCCGTTTACCGAAACGTGCGACCCGTCACAGGCCTCGTTGGCCACCGTGCGCCGTTTTATGATGCGCGA
The DNA here is from genome assembly GCA_017500625.1 of Clostridia bacterium. The sequence continues at coordinate 6,047 of JAFVYX010000187.1, forward strand.
GACCTTGAGGTATTTGTCAAGGCGCATAAAGCTTACGCGTTTACCTTATCCTTCAGAGCCTGGCTGGCAGAGAACGCGGGACGCTTGCAGGCAGCGATCTCGATCTTCTCACCGGTCGAGGGGTTGCGGCCCTCACGAGCGGCCTGCGCCTTGGCCTCAAAGGTACCGAAGCCGATGATCTGAACCTTATCACCGTCGGCAAGGGCGGCAGTAATGGCAGCAAAAACGGCCTCAACGGCAACCTCCGCTTCCTTCTTCTTCATCTGGGTTTCCTTTGCAACAACGTCGATCAGCTGAGTCTTGTTCATAACTTTTCCATCCTTTGCATTGAATTTGGAATGAGCATACTTAACATATGCTTTTACTGGCATTATTATACCATGTTTGTCTATATTTTGCAAGAGTTTTCACAAAAAATGAAAAAAGTTGTACATATTGCACATATTTTGGCGATTTTTGGGGAACGTACGCCTTGTTTTTGATGCAAAATCACAAAAAATGTCAAAAACACCTTACATTACGGAGTGTTTTTCCCGTTCTTGAAATCGTCCAAAAACCCTTGAATCCCTTGGGAAAGTGCGCTCTCAGAGACGATCCCCGCCGCGCGAAAAGCGGAGACGACCGCCATAAGAAAATTGCCTGCGGCGGCCTCCTTGTCCTCAGCGGTGGCAACCC
>JAFVYX010000188.1 GCA_017500625.1 Clostridia bacterium
ATGAGGCCCTCTCCGTCGGCTACGCCGCCACCTCCCCCCGAGGGGGAGGCCTATGTTAGACGAACGGTCTACGAGACGCGTAGGGCAGCGGTGAGCGGTGCTTGCTTTTTTGGCCCTTGTGTGCTATAATGGAGCATATGGATAAAAGGAAGGAAGCGTGGCGAATGAGGGTCCTTGACAGAGCGGTGATCCTATTTCTCAATTTGTGCCTTTTTCTTGGGGGCATTTTAGCGCCGGCGCTGCTGATTGCGCGGACGCCCGCGTATTACCGTTACGAATTCCAAAAGAACGGCATCTATTCCCGCATAGACGAGGACGGCACCGAATGGCGGCGGCGCGTCTATTACGTGGGGGGCGACTACCGCCAATCGGCGCTCTTTTCGGACGAGCAGTTAGATACGATCATCGATCACATCGTGACCTTTCTTTTTGAGGGGGGCGACAGCTTTGCTCTTACGATGGACGGGGTGCTGCTGAACGGCGAGATGACCGACGGCGTTGCCGTGTTCGGTGAGGCGGCGGTGACGCACATGGCAGACGTGCGCGACCTGATGACGCTTGGGCGTGTGGCAACGGTGGTGGCGGCGATCTCGGCGCCCTTGTGCCTTATCTACCTCCTTTGGCGGCGGCGCGAATGCGGCGGGGCGGCGCTCCGCTACACCGCGGTGTTTTACGGTGCGCTCTTGCTTGCGGCGGGGGCGTTCTGCCTTTGGACGCTCCTCTCGGGCGGTGACTTTCTCTCGGCCTTCTGGCACAACGCGCACCACCTCTTTTTCCCCTTTCAGCCCGACAAGGTGGAGGGCTCCTTCTTCAACGACACCCTCACGTACGTTCTGACGATCGACCTCTTTCTTGACGCCACGGCGATCGTGCTTTTGACGGTGGTGGCCCTCCTTGCGGCGTGGCTGACGGTGGCCGTCCTTTTGCGGCGGCGCGCAAGGTGAGCTTCCATAGTATCCATCGTATAAACCGCGATATCACGCGCTGTCCGCAACGGACAGCGCGTTTTCCTTTGCGGCGGCAAAGGGGGGAACGGCCACCCTCTCAGTCGCGTTCCGCGCCAGCTCCCCCACGGGGGGAGCCCTTCGGAAAGCCGAGCTTCCCTTGTCTTTCCGTTCGTCTAACATCGGCCTCGCCCTTTGGGAGAGGTGGCGGCGTAGCCGACGGAGAGGGCGATGGGTGGCGGTGAGATGCACGCTGACGCGTGATGATATACACCGCGCTCTCGCGCGGTGATGAAAGTCCCCTCTCAGCCGCGTACCGCGCCAGCTCCCCCCGGGGAGCCCTTCGGAAAGCCGAGCTTCCCTTGTCTTTCCGTTCGTCTACTATCGGCCTCGCCCTTTGGGAGAGGTGGCGGCGTAGCCGACGGAGAGGGCGAGGGCGCGGCGGAAAATGTAAAATTTCTGAAAACCCCCTTGATTATTCCACCGTCTCCGTGTATAATATGTTCTTGTCCGTTTATATTCTTATCTTCTATATAGTATAAGTATAATTTCATTATTATCGAAAGGAGCCGCTATGCTGAAACGCCTTCTCGGTTGTGTGCGTGAATACAAGCGCCCCACCCTGGTTTCCCTCGTTTTCATTGTTCTGGAAGCGATCGTGGAGACCGCCATTCCGTTCATCACGGCCGACCTTGTCAACCGCATCAAGGCGGGGGCTGACGTCGGCCACATTCTGACCACGGGAGCGCTTCTCATTGCGCTGGCCGCCGTGTCGCTCACCTCGGGCGGTGTGGCGGGCGTGGCCTCGGCCCGCGCCTCGGCGGGCTTTGCCAAGAATCTGCGCACCGACATTTTCCGTAAGATCGGTACTTACGGCTTTGAGAACATCGACCGTTTTTCCTCCTCCTCGCTCGTCACCCGTATGACGACCGACGTGGCGAACGTCCAGATGTCCTATATGGTCATTATCCGTACGGCGATCCGCGCGCCCCTGATGCTCCTTTTCTCGATCGTGATGGCGTACGTGATGGGCGGCATTCTCGCCATGACCTTTGTGGTGGTGGTGCCCGTCCTTGCCTTCGGCCTCATTATGATCGCGCGGTTTGCGATGCCCGCCTTCCGCCGTGTGTTCCGCAAGTACGACCGCCTCAACGAGTCGATCGAGGAGAACGTGCGCGGTATGCGCGTGGTGAAGGGCTTCTCGCGTGAGGAGTACGAGAAGGAGAAATTCACGGCCGCCGCCGAGAATATCCGCGCCGACTTTACAAAGGCCGAGCGCATCGTGGCGCTGAACGGGCCCCTCATGCAGGTCTGCCTCTACTTCAATATGATCTTCGTGATGCTGGTCGGCTCGCGCCTCGCCGTGGCGAGCGGCGGCACGACGGTGGACGTCGGACAGCTGTCGGCGATGCTCACCTACGGCATGCAGATCTTGATGTCGCTGATGATGCTCTCGATGATCTACGTCATTCTCACGATGTCGGGCGAGTCGATCAAGCGCATCGGCGAGCTGCTGGATGAGACGCCCTCGCTCACCTCTCCCGAGAACGCGCTCACCGAGGTGGCCAACGGCTCGGTCGAGCTTTCGGGCGTTTCCTTCAAGTATTCGAAGACCGCGCGCCGCGAGGCCCTCTCGGGCATCGAGCTTTCGATCGCCTCGGGCATGACGGTCGGTATTCTCGGCGGTACGGGCTCGGGTAAGACCACGCTCGTCCAGCTCATTCCCCGCCTTTACGACGTCACCGAGGGGTGCGTCCGCGTGGGCGGCGAGGACGTCCGCCGCTACGATCTTGACACTCTCCGCTCCTCGGTCGCGATGGTACTGCAGAAGAACCAGCTCTTCTCGGGCACGATCCGCGAGAATCTCCGCTGGGGCAACCCCGACGCCACCGACGAGGAGATGCGCGAGGCCTGCCGCCTTGCCGCCGCCGACGAGTTCATCTCGGCCTTTCCCGATGGGTACGATACCCGCATCGAGCAGGGCGGCGCGAACGTCTCGGGCGGACAGAAGCAGCGCCTTTGCATTGCGCGCGCGCTCCTTCGCCGTCCGAAGATCCTTATTCTCGACGACTCGACCAGCGCCGTCGATATGCGGACCGATGCCGCCATTCGCGCAGGGCTCCGCACCTACGTTCCCGATACCACCAAGATCATCATTGCTCAGCGCGTGGCCTCGGTCATGGAGGCCGACCTGATCCTTTTGATGGAGAACGGCACGATCGCCGCCCGCGGCACGCACGAGGAGCTTCTCGCCACCTCGGAGCATTACCGCGAGCTTTACGAGCAGCAGATGGGAGGTGCCTCCGATGAAGAATAAGCCAAAGCTTCAGCGCGGCCTTGTGCGCCGCATTCTCGGCTTCCTCTTCCGCTCCTATCCCGTCCTTGTGCCCCTGACGCTCGTTTGCATCGTCTTTACGGCACTCGTCTCCTCGATCCCCGCGATCTTTATGCAGAAGGTCTTTGAGCTGATCGAGAAGTGGCAGGTTACCCTGGACGTGGAGGGGGCTTTCCGCGAGATCCTTCCCGTCGTTCTCACGCTCGGCTGCTTTTACCTTGTCGGCACCGTCACCATCACGCTCTACAACCAGCTGATGGCCTACATCACGCAGGGCTTCCTCCACAAGATGCGCTGCCGTATGTTTGACGGAATGCAGCACCTGCCGATCCGCTATTTCGATACCCACAAGCACGGCGACGTGATGAGCCATTACACGAACGATATCGACGCGATGCGTGAGCTGGTCTCGCGCTCGCTCCCCGCGCTCGTGCAGTCGGTGACGATCATTTCGACCGTCCTCTTCCTGATGCTGTATTTCAGCGTCTATATGACGCTCGTCGTGCTTCTCGGCGTCCTTGCGATGCTCTTCGTCTCCAAAAAGGTGGGGGGCGGCTCGGCGCGCTTCTTTGTCCGTCAGCAAAAGGCCATGGGCGAGGCCGAGGGCTTCTTCCAGGAGATGATGAGCGGCCAGAAGGTCATCAAGGTCTTCTGCCACGAGAGGGAGAGCGAGCGTGACTTTGAGGCGATCAACGAAAATCTCCGCGAGGCAGGCGCGAGGGCCCACGGCTACGCGAATATCCTCGGCCCGATCATCGGCAACATCGGCAACGTGCTTTACGTCGTCATTGCCACGGTCGGCGGCATCTTCCTCTCGACGGGGGTCACGAACCTCTCGATCTCGGGTATGGCCTTCGGCATCTCGATCGTCGTGCCCTTCCTCAATATGACCAAGCAGTTCACGGGCAACGTCAACCAGTTCTCCCAGCAGATCAGCTCGATCGTCATGGGCCTTGCGGGCGCCTCGCGCGTGTTCTCGCTCATTGACGAGGCCCCCGAGGCCGACGACGGCTACGTGACGCTCGTCAACGCCGCGGTCGGCGAGGACGGCACGGTCACCGAGAGCGCCGTCCGCACGGGCGCTTGGGCCTGGCGCCACCCGCACAGCGACGGCAGCGTGACCTACACGCCCGTCCGCGGCGACGTTCGCCTTACCGACGTCGACTTCGGCTATACCGAGGAAAAGACCGTGCTTCACGGCATCTCGGTCTATGCCGAGCCGGGGCAGAAGGTCGCCTTTGTCGGCGCCACGGGCGCGGGCAAGACCACCATCACGAACCTCATCAACCGCTTCTACGATATCGCCGACGGCAAGATCCGCTACGACGGTATTAATATCAACAAGATCAAAAAGTCCGACCTGCGCCGCTCGCTCGGCATCGTGCTTCAGGACACCAACCTCTTTACGGGCACGGTCATGGACAATATCCGCTACGGCAAGCTCGATGCGACCGACGAGGAGTGCATCGCCGCCGCGCGTCTGGCGGGCGCCGACGACTTCATCACCCGTCTGCCCGAGGGCTACGCCACGCCGCTCGACAATAACGGCGCCAACCTCTCGCAGGGGCAGCGCCAGCTCATCGCCATTGCCCGCGCCGCCGTGGCCGACCCGCCCGTGATGATCATGGACGAGGCCACCTCGTCGATCGATACGCACACCGAGGCGATCGTCCAGCGCGGTATGGATAAGCTGATGGAGGGGCGCACCGTGTTCGTCATCGCGCACCGCCTCTCGACCGTCAAGAACTCCGACGTCATTATGGTGCTTTCGGAGGGCCGCATCATCGAGCGCGGCAACCACGAGGCGCTCCTTCGCGAGCGCGGCGTCTACTACCGCCTCTATAC
>JAFVYX010000189.1 GCA_017500625.1 Clostridia bacterium
CCGACCGCGCGCGGGCCATACTCTCCTTCGATCGCGCTCTTTCCAAGCGGCTGTATGCGGCGGGCGACATCTTCCTCATGCCGTCAAGGAGCGAGCCGTGCGGTCTTGCCCAGATGACGGCCTGCCGTTACGGCTGTGTGCCTGTGGTACACGCCGTTGGCGGCCTTGCCGATACCATAACCCCCCAAGGAAGCAAGGGCGGCAACGGATTTGTCTTTTCTGAATACAGCGAGGGGGCGCTCGATGGGGCTGTTCGCGCGGCGCTGACGCTCTACCGAGACGATCCCACGGCGTGGTCGCGCTTGCGCCGTACCTGTATGCGCACCGATTTTTCGTGGCGTCGCTCGGCAGGCGAATATCTCGATCTGTACGAAAAAATCATATACGCGAGAGGATAAACGCACAAAATGAAAACAAAACCTTGCATTTCGGAACGGATCGAGGCCAAGCTCCGCGGACTCGGGGTGACCGATCCCGGCGCGGCGAGTGCCGAGCAGTGGTATGAGGCCACGGCCAAGGCGCTCCTTATGCTGCTTTCGGACGGAGAGCGGCGGTGTCGCGAGGGAAGGGGAAGGCGCGGCGGTCGCCGCGTGGCCTACCTGTGTATGGAATTCCTGATGGGGCGCTCGCTTCTTAGCCATGCCGATCGTCTCGGCGTGACGGCAGAGATCGCGGCCCTTTTTGAGAGATATGGTCGCACGCTCCGTGAGATTGCGGACTGTGAGTGCGATCCCGGCCTCGGCAACGGTGGACTTGGCCGTCTTGCCGCTTGCTTTCTGGATTCTCTGTCGGCCCTCGGCTATTCCGCGATCGGGTATTCGCTTTGCTATGAGGCCGGCCTTTTCCGTCAGCGCATTGTGGACGGCGCCCAGGTCGAGCTTCCCGACGAGTGGCTGGCCTTTGGCGGCGTTTGGCTGATCCCCCGTCCCGAAAAGAGCGTTCCCGTCCGCTTTGGCGGCCGCATTGAGGAGCGCTGGGAGGGAGAGGCGTTGCACGTCTCCCACCTCGATTACACCGAGGTGCGCGCCGTCCCCTACGATATGCTGATCCCGGGGGAGGGCGGCGAATGTGTGAATGTCCTCCGCCTTTTCCGCGCCAAGGACGCACTCCCTCTGCCCGACGGCACCGAAAGCCAGGAGGGGTATATGCGCGCCCTGCGCGAGCGCTCCTCGGCCGAGGAGCTGACACGCCAGCTCTATCCGCCCGACAACCATGAGGAGGGGAAGCTGCTTCGTCTTTCCCAGCAGTATTTCCTCGTCTCGGCGGCTCTGCAGGACCTTCTTGCCGACCACTTTGCGGAGGGGGGCACGCTCGCCGACCTTCCCGACCGCGTGGCTGTGCATATCAACGATACCCACCCCGCGTTGGCGATCCCCGAGCTGATGCGCCTTCTGCTCGACGTCTATTCCTACCCCTGGGAGGAGGCGTTTTCGGTCGTCGGGCGCATGATGTCCTACACCAACCATACCGTGCTTCCCGAGGCGCTCGAATGCTGGCAGACCGACATCTTCCGCCTGAAGCTTCCGCGCATCTATGCGATCATCGAGGAGCTGAACCGTCGATTCACCGAGGACCTCTGGCGCCGTCACCCCGGGGATTGGGGGCGCATCTCCCGTATGTCGGTCATCGCCTACGGGCAGGTGAGAATGGCGCACCTCTGCGCTCTCGCCGCCCATACCGTCAACGGGGTGTCGCGTCTTCACGGCGAGATCCTTAAGGAGACCGTCTTTTACGATTTCGCCTCGGATATGCCGAAAAAATTTACCAGCATCACAAACGGCGTCACTCACCGCCGTTGGCTGATGGGCGCCAACCCCGCTCTTGCCGACCTTCTCGACGGCACGATCGGCGATGGCTACCGCCGCGCGCCGACTCGCCTCAAGGAGCTTCTTAACTACGCCAAGGACGAGGTGGTGCTTGACCGATTGCTTGCCATCAAGCGGCAAAACAAGGTCGCGTTTTCCGATTTTCTTGCGGCGCGCTCCTATCGCCCCCTCGATCCCGATTCGGTCTTTGACGTCCAGATCAAGCGAATGCACGAGTACAAGCGCCAGCTTTTGAACGTTCTGAAGATCCTTTCTCTGATGAACGATCCGCGCGAGCTTGTGCGCCCCGTCACCTTCCTTTTCGGTGCCAAGGCGGCCCCCGGCTACTATATGGCCAAGGAGTTTATCCGTCTTATCGTTGCGCTTGGTGAGGAGTTGGAGGCATCGCCCCTTCGTGACGTTCTCCGCGTGGTATTCTGCGAGGAGTACAACGTCAGTATGGCGGAGGTCCTGATCCCCGCCGCCGACATCAGCGAGCAGATCTCTCTTGCGGGCAAGGAGGCCAGCGGGACGGGCTGCATGAAGCTGATGATGAACGGAGCCGTTACTCTCGGCACGCTTGACGGTGCGAACGTCGAGATCCTTGAGGCGGTGGGGAAGGAGAATATGTACGTCTTTGGCCTTGAGAGCCACGAGGTCGGCGAGGTGTGGCGCCGCGGCTACGATGCCCGTGCCTATTATCGCGCCTCGCCCCGTCTTGCCGCCGCCGTTGACCGTCTCTACAAGCCGATCGCGGGACGCGATTTCTCGCACATCGGGGATTACCTTATCTCGGCGGGCGGCGCTGTCTCGGATCCCTATATGTGCCTTGTCGATTTTGAATCCTACCGTACCACATTTGATCGCGCGATCGCCGATCTTGGTGACCGCCGCGCCGCCGCACGGCGCTCTCTGGTGAACATCGCCCATTCGGGGCGCTTCTCGGCCGATAACAGCATTCGCGAATACGCCGAAAGGATCTGGCATCTTGCGGACGCGGAGGCCCCCCGTTGAGGGCGCTACGTCTCTCGGAGGAGCGCCTTGTCTCCGAATGGGGGGAATACCGCCCCACAGTTGGCGGTCGCCCGCTTTTCGAGAACGCCGTGGCGGCAGGGAAGAGGGTAACGCTCACGCTTCTTGTTCCGCGCCGCCTGGCCGCCGTCGGGGCTGTCCTGCACCTTTTTTGCGGCGAGGAGGAGCGCGAGCTGCCAATGCGCTGGTCAGGACTTTCGGGCGGACGCGATACCTACACCGCGGAGCTTTGCGAAAAGACTCCCGAGCTTTATCGCTTTTTCTTTTCTGTCGCCTCCCCCTTCGGTCGTTTCTTTGGGACCAAGGCCTCATACGGCCGTGAGGTGGTTTTTCGTCGCACTGCGGAGGGGCGCCGCTTCCAGCTGACCGTCACGCGCTTCGCCTTCCCGCCACCGCGCTGGCTTTATGGCGGTGTGATCTATCACGTGTTTGTCGATCGCTATCGCCGCGGCGGTGACGTTCCTTTGCGCTCCGATGCGGTTCTGAATCCCGATTGGCGGTGCGGCGTTCCGCAGCACCCGCAGGCGTGGGGCGATCCCATTGAGAACAACGAGTTCTTCGGAGGCACGCTTGACGGTATCCGCGAAAAGCTTTCGGAAATCGCCGCTCTCGGCGTGAACTGCCTCTATCTCTCTCCGATCTTTGAGGCCTATTCCAATCACAAGTACGATACGGGAGACTACGAGCATGTGGACGCGATGTTCGGAGGCGACGCGGCGCTGGTTCGGCTCATAGCCGCGGCGCGCCGCCACGGGATCCGCGTGGTCCTTGACGGAGTTTTCAACCATACGGGAGACGACAGCGTGTACTTCAACAAGCGGGGGCGCTATCCCACACTCGGCGCGTATCAGAGTCGGGAGTCGCCGTACTATTCGTGGTATCGCTTTGAAGATCACCCCGATGCCTATGAATCGTGGTGGGGGATCGACATTCTCCCACGACTCGATCTTGGCGTCCCCTCGCTCTCGGAGTTCCTTTTCGGTGAGGGGGGGATCGTCGATCGCTATGCCCGCCTTGGAATCGGCGGCTACCGTCTTGACGTCGTCGATGAGCTTGACGACGGCGCGGTGGAGGCGATCAAGGCCCGCCTTTCCTCGGTCGTTACCGACGGCCTTCTGATAGGCGAGGTGTGGGAGGACGCCTCTCACAAGGTGGCCTACGGTAAGCCGAAGCACTACTATACGGGGAAGCAGCTCGATAGCGTGATGAATTATCCCTTGCGGCGGGGGCTCATCGAGTACCTTCGTCACGGTGCGACCGAGGGAATGCGCCACGCGCTCCTCGAGGTGCTTCCGAATATGCCGCGGCGCATCGCCCATGCCACCATGAATCTGCTTGGCTCCCACGATACCGAAAGGATCCTGACGGCGCTTGGAGGCCGTGAGGCCGCCGGGCATACCCCGGCCGAGCTGGCGACGCTCCGCCTCTCAAAGGAGGGATACCGCCGCGCCCGCTCTCTCCTCGTCCTCGGCTATCTTGTTCTTGCCACCTTGCCCGGTGTTCCCGCGATCTATTACGGAGACGAGGCGGGGCTTGAGGGCTACCGCGATCCCTTTAACCGTCGTCCTTATCCCTGGCACGACCGCGATGCGCTCCTGCTCTCGGCCTACCGTAGGATCGGCGCGATGCGACGGGCAGAGCCCGTCCTTCGCGAGGGGGGCTTCCGTCTCCTTGCCCTCACCGAGCGCTTGCTGCTTTTCTGTCGCACCAATAAAAAACGCGTGATCCTTGTGGCCGTCAATCGCTCACCCGTAGCGGCCACGCTGAGCTTTAACACGCGCGTTGATGTGCTGTTTGGCGAGGGGAAACGCCTCCGCCGCTACCGCCTTTTGCCTCTCTGCGGAGTTGTCATTGCCACCGTCAAGGGGCGGCGTCTTATGGGCGCCTTTGACGACGGTAGTGTGATTATCGAAAATGTGTAAAGAAAACCAATCAAAATAAGAGGAATCTCGCGATTCCTCTTATTTTTCTTCGGGGAGAGCGTGGGATAGCAGGGCCAGAAACTCCTCGACGTCACGGAGGCGATTGGTGATCCCGGGCGAAACGCGTACCGCGCCGCCCCGGGGAGTGCCTACCGTGGCGTGTGCCAGGGGAGCGCAATGGTAGCCCGCCCGTACGCAAACGCCTAAGCGGTCAAGGCGCGCGGCGATCTCCTCGGGCGAGACGCTTTTGTGCGTGAAGAGAAGCGGCCCCAGGCGGTTTTCCGGCTCGTAAACGCAAAGGTCGCTCCGCTCGCACAGCCCACGGCGCAGACGGTCGCGCAGGCGCCCTTCTTCGGCCATAACGCGCTCCATTCCGTAGCCCTTAAGATGCCTTATGGCCGCGGAAAGCGCAACGATCGACGGTGTGGGGAGGGTGCCCGCCTCGTAGCGCTCCGGCAGGTGCTGCGGCATTGTGCGTGACAGCGAGTCGAGGCCACTCCCACCGACCAAGAATTCCTGCTCCCGCTCCCAGTCGTGAAGGATCGCGATCCCCACGCCGGGGATCCCCAAAAGTCCCTTGTGCGCGGGAGCGCAAAGGGCATCGCAGGATAGGGTGGTGAGCGAGATCGGCAGGTGGCCGGCGCTACCTGCGGCGTCGACCACAAAGCGGATCCCCCGCTCACGGCAAAGGGCACCGATCCTTTCCACGGGAAGCTCAAAGCCCGTGACGTTGGAGACGTGGCAGGCCACAAGAAGCCCCGTGTTTTTTCGCAGGCGCCGCTCGATCTCAGAAAGCACGTCGCCCCCCGTGGGGC
>JAFVYX010000190.1 GCA_017500625.1 Clostridia bacterium
CATCTCTCAGCGGTTTTTGAAGCTGGAGCTCCCCTTCCGCTACCACGGCGTCCTTACGGACGGCAAGCTCGGAGACGCCCCCGCACAGCTGTGCTCGGCGCGTGGGATGCTTGACGTGATGAAGCGCATCTACGAGAGAAGCGGCGCGTGCGATCCGATGGCAACCGAGGTCGCCATTGATCCGAAGTCCTACGCGAGGTGAGCATTTCGGGGATTTTGGAAGTCTTTTTGGGTTTTTTTGGGCAAAAAGACTTGACGGACCGAAAAATGTGTGATATAATTTTAACAACAAGCAAATACGCAACGTCCAAGGGAGCCAGCTGTCTGTAGAGGTCTGGTTCCCTTGTGCCTTTTTTAGGCAAAGCGCAAACGATTGATACAACTGAAAAGGAGATAGAATATGGAAGTACAGCTTGGTGAGATCATTGAACAAATCAAGAAGGACGGTGTCGAGGCCGCCGAGACGGAAGCGGCTGCCATTCTCGAAAAAGCAAATGCGGAGGCGGCAAGCATTGTCGCACAGGCAAAAGCAGAGGCAGAGAAGCTTTTGGCAAACGCCAAGGCAGAGAACGAGCGCACGGTAAGCGCGAGTGAGGAAGCCCTCCGCCAGGCGGGACGCAATCTGCTCCTTTCCTTCCGTGAGAGCGTGTCGCGTGAGCTTGCCGCTGTCGTGGAAGAGGAGGTTGCCGCCGTGTATTCCTCCGAGAAGCTGGCGGGACTGATCGTGAAGACGGTCGAGGCCTTTGCGGCAAACAGCGATGCGGAGGGGTTGACCGTTCTTTTGAATGAAGAGGATCTTTCGGCACTGGAGGCGTCGCTTCTTGCCAAGCTCCGCGAGCGGATGCTCACGGGTGTTACGTTAAAGGCGAGCGACCGCTTTGACGGCGGCTTTCGCATTTCGGTCGAGGGCGGACACGCGTACTACGACTATTCCGCATCGGCGGTGGTCGAGATGCTGTCGGGCTATCTCTCTCCCAAGGTCACAGCCCTCTTAAGAGAGGCAGAGTGATATGGCGGAATACTATCTGATCTCACAGCTGCCCTCGCTTGACGGGCCGCGCCTTGACGGGCCGCTCCCCATCACCGAGGAGGCGTTTTTGGAGCTGTGTCGCCGCCATTTGAGCAGCCGCGCGTTTGGTGAGATTGAGCGGCTGACGCTCACGCCCGCTCCCGATGCCGAGCAGGACGGAGGCTCGGCGCTGATCCGCGCGTGGAACGCGGGCGAGAGAGAGCTGCGGCTTGCCCTTGCTGCGGCGCGTGCCGAGAGAATGCACAAGCCGACGCGTCAAGCGGGGCGGGAGATATCGCCTTCACTTTTACGGGTTGTCGGCGAGGCACTTGCGGCGGAAGATCCCCTGACGGCGGAAAAGCTTCTTTTGACTTATCGTCTTGCTTTTTTGGAAGGCTTGCGGCCGATGGACGGCTTCTCGCAGGACTTTCTTTTCTACTACGGCTTAAAGCTGAAGCTGCTTGCGCGCTTCCGCGCCTTTGACAGCGCACGCGGAGAGGCCGCGTATAAGCAAATTTACAACGCAACGCTACACACGGATCGTTTGGAGGTTACAGAATGAGTGAAAATATCGGAAAGGTTGTCAGCATCAACGGCAACCTGGTGACGGTAGAATTTTACGGCACCGTTTCCATGAACGAGATCTGCTACGTGATGGTGGGAGATACCCCCCTGAAAAGCGAGGTCATCCGTATTCGCGGGAACAGAGCACAGGTGCAGGTCTATGAAATGACGGGCGGCGTGAAATGTGGCGACCGCGTGACGTTTACGGGCGAAATGCTCTCTGCCGAGCTGGGCCCCGGTCTTCTCGGACAGATCTATGACGGATTACAAAACCCTCTGCCCGTTCTTGCGGAAAGGGCAGGCTGGTTTCTTGAGCGCGGCAATTACGCGGACGGCCTCGATGTCGACAAGAAATGGGCGTTCACTCCGAAGGCCAAGGCGGGGGACGTCTTGCGCGCGGGCGACTGTCTCGGTACCGTTCCCGAGGGCGCCTTTACCCATAAGATCTTTGTCCCCTTCGATCTTCTCGGCAGCTATACCGTGAAGACGGTCGCTCCCGCAGGGGAGTATACCGTCCGCGAAACGGTTGTCGTTCTGACCGACGAGCGCGGGCGTGAGAGGGCGCTGACCATGTCCTTCAAGTGGCCGGTCAAGCGGGCGATCCGCTGTTATGAGGAGCGGCTTGCTCCCGTCGAGACGATGGAGACCAAGGTGCGTCTTATGGACTCCTTCTTCCCGGTTGCCAAGGGCGGCACCTATTGCACCCCCGGCCCCTTCGGCGCAGGCAAGACGGTCTTACAGCATACCACGTCGAAAAACGCGGACGTGGATATCGTGATCATCGCCGCTTGCGGCGAGCGTGCGGGCGAAGTGGTGGAGACCCTCACCGAGTTCCCCGAGCTGACCGACCCTCGTACGGGTCGCTCCTTGATGGAGAGAACCATTATTATTTGCAACACCTCCTCGATGCCCGTTGCGTCGCGCGAGGCATCGGTCTACACCTCGGTGACGCTTGCCGAGTATTACAGACAGATGGGGCTTCACGTGCTCCTTCTTGCCGACTCCACCTCCCGCTGGGCGCAGGCACTGCGCGAGATGTCGGGACGTCTTGAGGAGATTCCGGGTGAAGAAGCATTCCCCGCGTATCTTGAATCGTATATTGCCGCCTTTTATGAGAGAGCGGGCTTTGTCCGCCTTTCGGACGGTAGTACGGGCTCGGTCACCATCGGTGGTACCGTTTCCCCTGCGGGCGGTAACTTTGAGGAACCGGTGACTCAGGCGACCTTGAAGGTCGTGGGTGCCTTCCACGGCCTTTCCCGCGAGCGCTCGGACGCGAGAAAATATCCCGCGATCGATCCCCTCATTTCCTGGTCAAAATACGGCGGTGTCATTGATAAGGCCAAGACCGATTTTTGTAAGAGCATGATCCATACGGGAAAAGAGATCGAGGCCATGATGAAGGTCATCGGCGAGGAGGGAACCACCCTTGCCGACTATATTACCTATCTCAAGGCGGAAATGCTGGATGCGGTCTATCTGCAGCAAAACTCCTTCGATCCCGTCGATACGAACTGCACGAAGGAGCGCCAAAGATATGTGACCGACAAGCTCATTTCTATCCTTGGCAGTGACTATGCGCTCACGAGCAAGGACGACGCGCGCGCCTTCTTTAACCGCATGCGCCAAAGATGCATCAACTGGAACTACACCGAGTTTTTGAGTGACGCGTTTCGGGCGGCGGAGGCAGAGATCGACGCGCTGTACACGGAGGGCGGCGGCCGTTTGGGCGGTGAAGCCGCGACCTTGATCAAGGGGGGTGAGGACGCATGAATAAGGTATACAACAAAATAGAATCCATCACGGGCAACGTCATCACGGTCAAAGCGGACGGCGTTCGCTACGGCGAGCTTGCCGAGATCACCACCCGCTTCGGCAAGTCCTTGGCGCAGATCAACAAGCTCGACGGCGATCTGGTCTCGCTCCAGGTCTTTGCGGGCGGTCAGGGTATTTCCACGGGAGACGAGGTGCGCTTCCTCGGCCACGAGATGCGCGTCG
>JAFVYX010000191.1 GCA_017500625.1 Clostridia bacterium
CGATCGACATCTGCCCTGTGAAGATGTTGAAAAGCTCGGGCAGCTCGTCGAGCGACGTAGAGCGAAGCAGGCGGCCGTAGCGCGTGAGGCGCACGCTATCGGGCAGGAGGTTGCCGTCGGCATCGCGCGCGCTCGTCATACTGCGGAACTTGACAAGACGGAAGATGCGCTCCCCCTTGCCGGGGCGCGGTTGCGTGAAGAAGGGGTTGCCCCGCATCTTAACGGCACCGAGCGCGGTGAGGAACAGAAGCAGGGGCGAAAGCACGAGGATCGCGAGGCCCGAAAGCACGACGTCATAAAACCGCTTGAAGAAGGGGCGGTAGAGGGCCGCCGAGAGGAGAAGCCAAAGGGCGGCGGCAAGGAGCGTTAAGAGCGCGTGACCCCACCACGAGGTGAGGAGCGCGGTCAGGACGGCGCTCATGCGAAGCACTCCTTGACGACCTCAATGACGACGTCCTGCTCGGCGTTCGTCATCTTGATGTCGGAGGGCAGGCAGAGGCCGCGGTGGAAGATATCGGACGACACGTCAAAGACGCCGCCCGCAATGTAGGCGTTGGTGGTGCCGCGCGCGCTTCCCTCACGCGTGATGAAGGGGTGCATACGGAAGAGGGGCTGGCTGTGCATCGGCTTCCAGATGGGGCGTCCCTCGGCGCCGATGGCGGCAAGCGCCTCGAGGATCTCGGTGGGGCAGGACTTGCCACGCTCGGTAACGTAGAGCGCCTCACTGTCGCTCCTCACCTGACGACACATGGCGTCCCCGTCGATGAGAAGGCAGGAGAGCCAGAAGTTCGGTACCATGGTGGCCTCATCGTACGGGTTCATCGAGACGGGGAGCGAGGCGAAGCCACGGCGGTAGCGCTCATAGATCTCGCGTTTTCTCTCAATATGCTCGTTAAGATAGGGAAACTGGCCGCGCACAACGCCCGCAATGACGTTGCTCATACGGTAGTTGTAGCCGACCTCCTCGTGCTGGTACCACGGCGCCGCCTCACGGCTCTGCGTCGACCACTTGCGGGCGCGGTTGGCCGCCGCCTCATCGTCGGTGAGGAGCATACCGCCCGACGAGCCCGTGATGATCTTGTTGCCGTTGAAGGAGATGACGTTGTAGGTGCCGAAGGTACCCGTCTCACGCCCCTTGTAGGTGGCGCCCAGCGACTCGGCCGCGTCCTCGATGAGGGTGGCGCCGTGGCGACGGCAGACGGCCAGGATCTCGTCCATCTTGGCGGGGGTGCCGTACAGGTTGGCCATCATCACAAGGCGCGCCTCGGGATAGAGAGCAAAGGCGCGCTCAAGCGCCTCGGGATCCATATTCCAGGTCTCGTACTCGGTATCGATAAAGACGGGGCTTCCACCCTCGTACAGCACGGGGTTGACCGTGGCGGCGAAGGTGACGTCCGAGGTAAGGACGGGCTCACCGCGACGAAGGCCGGCAAGCTTTACGGCAAGATGCAGGGCCGCCGTCCCCGAGGAGAGGGCCACCGCGTGACGGCAGCCGAGGCGCTCGGCCGCCATACGCTCCACCTCATTGATATTCTCACCGACGGTGCTCATCCAGTTGGTCTCGTAGGCCTTTTGCATATAAAAAAGCTCTTCGCCGTGCATGGTGGGGGACGAGAGCCAGACCTTGTTTGCGAGGGGAGTACGTTTCATAGCGCACCTTCCTTAAATAAATTATAAATAATTATACCATAAATGAAAGATAATTTCAACACATCTCGGCATTATTTTCTCGCCATTTTTCGCAAAATGCACAAAAAGCCCGCTCTGCCGCCGTTTTTTGGGTGCTTAAGGTGATTTTTTTGTGGCGATACTGTAAAATATTGGCTCCGCTATTGCAAAGAAACCGAAAAAC
>JAFVYX010000192.1 GCA_017500625.1 Clostridia bacterium
ACAAGAAGAACCGCGACCTTCTCTACGGGGAGCTGTCCCGTGCGGGCTACGAGTGCGTAAGGCCCGACGGCGCCTTTTACCTTTTTGTCAAGGCCCCGACGGGAGACGCCTACGAATTCTACGAGAGAGCCAAGGCGCGCGAGCTTCTCTTCGTGCCATGCGATGACTTTGGCGTGACGGGCTACGTCCGCATTGCCTACTGCGTGGACTACGAGCGCATCGAGCGTGCCCTTCCCGCCTTCCGCGCGTTGGCCAAGGAGTACGGCCTTTCCTGATTTTGCAAGGTTTTGTTTGCATCATGATGAAAGAGAGGGGTCCCTATGCTTTTTTCTGTAAGATCCTACCTGAATGACGATACCATCTATCACGCGCACACGGGTCCTGTGACGATGGCCTCCGACAGCGGTCGTCTTTCCGATGCCGCGGTGGCGCTTTCCGCCTTTTTGCCTCCCGTGGCGATCCTGCCGACCGAGGGCGAGGCCACGCTCACGGCAAGGACCGACGCCGCTCTGGCCGACGAGGCCTTCACCCTCACCGTGCGCGACGGGCGCGCCGTCATTACCCACGCGACCTACCGCGGTCTTGTGGGAGCACTGGCCGCCCTCTCGCTTCTTGTGCGGTACAAGGACGGGCAGCTGCTTCTCCCCGACGTGGCCCTCACCGAGACACCTGCCGCCCGTCACCGCGGCGTGATGCTGGACGTGGCCCGCGGCGTGATGCCCATGGCGCGTATGATCGAGGACGTCGTTCTGGCGGCCAAGGCGGGCATGAACGTCCTCCACCTCCACCTCTCCGACTCGCGCGGGACGGCGCTGGAGCTGACCTCCCTGCCCACCGAATACCGCCTGAAGGATCCCTATACGCGCGAGGAGATCGCGGCGCTCCTCTCGCTCTGCCGCGCCCTCGGGCTTGAGGTCATTCCCGAATTCGATATGCCCGCCCACTCGCGCCTTCTTTTGAATCTTTTCCCGCAGCTGTCCTGTGACGTTGATGCCGAGTACACCTCCTTCTGGACGGTGTGTGGCGGCAACGAGGAGGCCTACGCGCTCTACGAGAGGATCATCGCCGAGATCGCGGACTGGTTCCCCGAGGCGAAATACCTCCACATCGGCGGTGACGAGATCGAATTCCGTGACATTGCCGACAAGGAAGCTCTTCCCCGCTTCTGCCATTGGCAGGAATGCCGCCGCTGCCGCGCGCTCCGTGAGCGTGAGGGGCTTGGCGACCGTCAGGACCAGTGGTATTACTTCATCAACCGCATCAACGCGATCGTGAAAAAGCACGGCAAGCGCACCGTCATCTGGAGCGACCAGATCGACTGCCAACGTCCCAAGGGCATCGACGGTGACGTCCTTCTGCACTTCTGGCGCATTGCGTGGCCGGGCCGTGGGCCGTACGAGGGCTGCACGATGCAGAAGCAGCTGGATATGGGGTATGAGCTGATCAACTCCTATTTCCCGCGCACCTACATTGACCTCGAATCCTACGTTTCCTCCGCAAATCTTGCCACCTGGCGCTGGGACGAGGATCCCGAATGTCGCGAGGATACCAAGGGGCAGATCCTTGGCAGTGAGCTGGCGGCGTGGGAGTACGGCAACGTGGCCGAGTATCCGCATTACGCCTATTCCCTGCCCTCGGGCATCTTCCTTATGGGAGAAAAGCTCTGGTCGGGCGAAAAGCGCCCCTACACCGAGGCCGACGAGACCGACCTGACGCGCGCCGTGCTTGGCGCCGCCTGCCCCGAGGGACTGAACGTCTTCCGCGGTATCGGCGACATTCTTCCGCCGAGAAGAAACACCCTCGCCTACCCCCACAAGGTGACGCTGACCGACGACGAGCTGCGCGCCATGGCAAAGACCCTGGAGACGGTCGACCTCCTTGACGGCGGCGCCGCCGACCGCGCCCTCGTCTACCGCGACTGCATCAACTACGTGCTGGCGGCCCGCGCCGAGGCACAGGCATAACATAAAAAAGCGCCCCGTAGGGCGCTTTTTTATTGCGGCTTTTCAAGGCCGTGGACAAAGCCGTAGGGATCGGCCGAGGTGATATCGGCGGCGACCACCTTGTTCTTGTACAAAATGAGGTTGGCGTAGACCTTGCCCTCGTAGCCCGCGTAGTTGGTGATCTCATAGGTATAGCGCGTGACCTTTTTGTTCTTGTAGCGCGCAAGGTCGAGCCCCTGCGCCTTCTGGATCTCGTTGTAGCCCGCCAGCACGCGGTCGAACTCCGAGGGCATCGTGAAGCTGACCTCGCCCACGGGCACCTCACCGGCGACCTCCCAGCCGAAGGCCGAAAGAAAGGCGACGCGGTCGGCATCGGTGCGGATCCCCGAATAGGTCACGGCCTCGGTGTATTCCTCGGCGCCCACGGTGATGCCGCCCGGCTCCACGAGGACGAGAATGGTGAGAAAGAGGGCGATCGAAAGGAGCACCGCACCAAAGAATTTGAGCGTTCCCGCCTTTACCGAGCATACGAACATAAAAAGCACCTGCGCTTTCTCTTGATTTTACTACACTCTATGCCGGGGCTTTGGGGAATATGCGGAGCGGCGGTAGCATTTTTTCGGCTTCCTCATACTATGTTAGCGTGGGGGCATGCCCCAAGCTCCCCAGAATTCTTACGGAGGACTTTCTGATGAACAACTGCCTTTGCCACCTCTTTGACGATAACTGCACCTGGATCATCATCATCGCGCTCCTGATCCTCTTCTGCTCCTGCTGCCACTAAACCTTCTTAAAAAACCAAAAAGAGCATCCTTTCGGATGCTCTTTTTGGTTTGAGCCGTGCCTGCTTTTCTTCTTACTCCTCCGAATACACAACGGTAACGTCCGGATGAAGCTGAAGGATCGAGGCCGGCACCAGCGGGGTGATGGGGCCCTGGAGAGCGCGGCGGAGAATATCCTCCTTGTTTTTGCCGTTCACGACCATGAGGATCTTCCTCGCCCCCATGATGGCGCCCATACCCATAGTCAGCGCCGTGCGCGGAACGTCGCTCGGAGAGGCAAAGAAGCGGGAGTTGGCCTCGATGGTGGACTCATCCAGCGTGACCTCGTGCGTTTCTCTTGTGAAGCAATCGTCCGGCTCGTTGAAGCCGATGTGGCCGTCAATACCAATGCCAAGGAGCTGCAGATCGACCCCACCGAGCTGCTCAATGCGGGCGTCGTATGCTCGGCACTCGGCCGCAAGATCCTCGGCACAGCCGTTGGGAACGAAGGTGCATTCGGGGCGGACGTTGATCCTTTCAAAGAGGTTGCGGTTCATAAAGTAGCGATAGCTCTGGGGATGATCGCCGCCAAGCCCCACGTACTCATCCAGGTTGACGGTCGTCACCGCCGAAAAATCCAGCTCGCCGCGGTTGCATTTTTCTGCAAGCTCCGCATAGGTACCGATGGGAGTAGAGCCCGTAGCCAGACCGATCACACTGTCGGGCTTTCCGAGGATCTGCGCGGCGATCACATCCGCAGCAATGGTGCTGAGCTCCTTGTAGTTTTTCGCTTTGATAATTTTCATGGTTCTTGCTCCTTTTCTCTTTTTATTACAATATGGTCCATTGCCTTGACTATGGAAGAAGAAGGAATGACCCCGCGCACCGAGGTCAACGGATACACCGATGTGTTTTTGCCGATGACGGTACCCGGATTCAGAACACAACCGCAGCCAACATCGGCGCCGTCCCCAAGGATCGCACCCAGCTTCCTGCGGCCGGTCTCATAGTCTTTGTCACCGTGTATCACGACCGCCCGGCCATCCGATTTGAGATTGGAGCATATCGCCCCCGCGCCCATATGCGCGCCGTTGCCAAGGACCGAGTCCCCTACGTAATTGTAATGCGGCACCTGCACACCGTCCAGGAGCACACAGTTTTTTAACTCGCTTGAATTCCCGATGACACACCGCTCACCCGTGATCACGTTGCCGCGCAAAAAGGCGCCCGGACGTATTTCCGTATGGCTCCCTATGACAGCGGGCGGCAGGATCGTGGCGGTCTCACTGATGCTGACATCCTCACCGACAAGCACCCCCTCACGCCATAGACGGAAGCCCGCGGGCGGACTTTCCAAAAGCCGCTGAATACAGCCGCCGATCCCCGAAAGCACCTCCCAAGGATACCGCGCACCCAAGAAAAGCGCGCGAAGGTAGGTGGGGGTACGGTCAAACAGTGCCGCAGTTTCAACGCTATTCAAAAGAATACCCCTCCCTTACGATCGCCTCGGCGATCCTATCGGCATATTCCACGCACCGCCCCTCGTCCTCGCACTCGACCATCACGCGGATCACGGGCTCGGTGCCGCTGGGGCGCAAAAGCACCCGTCCCCGGCCATCAATGCACCGCTCGACCGCACAAAGCTCCTCAAGCACGGCAGGGTGCCTGACAGCGCCCTCCTTATCCGTGACACGGACGTTGCGGATATACTGTGGGTAGAGCTTGACCGGCTCGGCCAGCTGGGAGAGCGTGCTCTTGGTATCCAGGACCTCCTCGGTCAGCATGATGGCCGTGAGGAGCCCGTCTCCTGTGGTGGCATATTTCTTCATAATGATATGGCCGGACTGCTCACCGCCAAGCGAATACCCCTTGTTCTGCATGCATTCGTAGACAAAGCGGTCTCCCACCGGGGTCTGCACGCACTTCATTCCCGCCCGCTCCAGACTGGCGAAAAAGCCGCTGTTGGACATCACGGTGGCCACGACCGTATTCTTGTTGAGCATCCCGCGGGCGCTCATTCTTTTGGCAAGAATATAAAGGATGCCGTCTCCGTCCACCACGTTGCCCTTCTCATCCACTGCCAGGCAGCGGTCGGCATCACCGTCAAAGGCAAAGCCAAGGTCAAGGTGCTTATCCTGTACCAAACGGCGGAGCCCCTCGATATGGGTGGAGCCGCAGTCCTTATTCACGTTCAGCCCGTCGGGCTCGGCCCCGATGACCTCGATCTGCGCGCCAAGGGCGCTGAATACCGCGCCGGCGATCATCCAGGACGAGCCGTTGGCACAGTCAAGCCCTATTCTCAGCTTCTTGTAGGAGTGCGCCGCGAGGGAAATGAGATACGCCACGTAGCGGTTGCGGCCCGAGGCATAATCCACGATGCGGCCGATCCTCTCCCCCTGGGCCAGCGGCAGGTCCTCTCCCTCAACGCCGAGCGCCCTCAGGTCCCCGTCAAGGTATGCCTCCACCAGCGCGGTGGTCTCATCGTCCAGCTTTTCTCCGTAGCCGCCCATCAGCTTGATCCCGTTATCACGGAAGGGATTATGCGAGGCCGTGATCATGATCCCGCAGTCAAACTCGTCCTGCCGCGTCACGTAGGACACGCTCGGCGTTGTGGTCACGTGGAGCATATACGCATCGGCTCCCGAGGCCGTGATGCCCGCCACCACGGAATACTCGAACATATAGCTCGAACGGCGCGTATCCTTGCCGATCACGATCCGGGGGCGATGCCCCGGGCGCGCTCCCGCCTGAGCGGTTTGGGCGTAATACCAGCCGAGAAATCGGCCGATCCTATACGCATGCATTGAGGTCAGCGACACGTTGGCCTCTCCGCGGAAGCCATCGGTGCCAAAATACTTGTTCCGCTTCCTTACGGCACCCTCGTTGGGTATCCCGCAGCTTTCGCGCAAAAGCGCATCGGCGGAGACCCCAAGGGCATCGCAGAGCGGAATCAGCTTTTCGGCTTGGGGCAAGGCGCCGTCGGTCTCCCATTTGGAGATCGACTGTCGGGAGACACCAAGCTTTTCTGCCAGCTCCTCCTGCGACATATCGGCCGCCTGACGCAGCCGCGTGATCTTTTCTCCTATTGTCATAGCTTTCCTTTCCTTTTTCCTTCAAAGCTCCCCTCCATCATAAAAGGGGGCAGAACACCCGAAATGCAAGCACTCTATATATCCATTATAGCACAGCGCGAGCAGAGAATCCACCAACTTCGCCTTGCACGCTTCGCCACCAGAGGTTGCTTTTTGACAGTTTTTTCGTATTTTTTTGTCAGTTCGGGAGCGAAAAAACGAAAAATGCCAACGCCTCTTGTCGCGGTCGGTGGGAGCAACGGAAAAAGAAAAAGCCATCCCAGCGGTGCTGCGATGGCTTTGGCGGGAGCTTTAACGGAGGGATTCGGCGCGGTCCTCAATGTTCTTGCGAAAATTGAGGAGGTAGCGCGTGTAGGGCGTTTCCATCAGGGGGCTTTTGATGATGAAATCGGCGGTCGCGCGGTTGTTGGCGATCGGAATGTCGTACACCTGCGCGATGCGCAGAAGCGCCTTGACGTCGGGGTCGTGGGGCTGAGCGGTGAGGGGATCCGAGAAGAAGATCACCACGTCGATCTTTCCGTCCACGATGCGGGCGCCGATCTGCTGGTCACCGCCGAGCGGGCCCGAGTTATAACCGCGCACGGGAAGCCCCGTTGTATCGGCGACCATACGCGCGGTGGTTCCCGTGCCACAGAGAAAGTGATGCTCCAGAACACTCTTGTTCTCGAGGCACCATTCGATCAGCTCGGCCTTTTTGTTGTCGTGCGCGATGAGCGCAATGCTCTTTTGCGCGGGGAGCGTGCATTCGATCTTCTGATTTTCAAACATAGCGATCCTCAGCTGTCGGTCGGGGTGGCTTACAGAAGATAGACGGGAAGCTCCTCACCGATCGCAAAGGCGGTCGCAGCGGCCGGCTTCCTGGCGGGGCGGCCGACGCGGCGCTTGGGGGCGGCGACGGCGGCGGGCTTTTTCTTATTCTTCGAGCCGGGCTTTCTGCCGCGCTTCTTGGGGGCGGGGGCGGCGACGGCCTGGCCGATAAGCTCGGGGGCCTTGGCCTCCTCCTTGGCCTCCTCCTTGGCCTCGGTCACCTCGGCGGCGGGCGCCTTGGGAGCGTTCTTGGCGGTGGGCTTCTTGGCGGTGGGCTTCTTCGCGGCGGGCTTTTTGGCCGCGGGCTTCTTGGCGGTGGACTTCACGATCGTTTTTTCGATCGCGGTG